>JBEBWN010000201.1:0-7179 GCA_040392235.1 Taibaiella helva
ACGATCTTCCTTGTGCCAACTAATCAAAAGGGAGACATCCCCCACCCCAAAAAAGCTCCCCCCTCTTGATGACGATACCCCATACGGCTATGCCGGCTGTAGTATAACCAGACATTGGATCTTTCCTGATCATCTAACCTCGTATAGCGGATACTTTAACTACATTGGGGGACGCACCCAATTGAGTTTAACAGCAGACCCTAAATAAGAAAAGATGGTGAAAATAACTCTGGAGCATTTTGGGGAGTATTTCTGTTAATAGAATAAAAGAGATACCGGCGTTGGAAATTATAGCTTCGCCAATAATGCTGCTGGCGCGAATCCTTTCCTATCACATTCACTCAACCATCAATCAAAGTTATCAGCCTATCAGCATGACACCGGTCAACCGGCCTGTTCCTCCACAATCTAAGCGTTGTTTATTTTTCCTCAGGTGGATTGGCATAGAGCGATATATTAGTCAAAACAAATGAAAAAAATGGTTCAAATATATTTTGGCGGCACGCTAGCAGTCCGGCTGGACAGCTTTGAAGGTGCTTACAACTCTTCCTCTAATGAACGCAATTTATTGTTTTTGAGCAGCCCTCCGGGAAGGGGTTGAACTATGCTTTTATAGTAAATGCTCCCATCGAATTCCGTCCCCTTGATTATACATGATATTGTTTATTGCAAGCTGTTCAAGCCCTTCCGGCTTGTATTCATGCGATCTCTTAATTCCACGGATTGCATCCGCGGTTACTAAAATGTAAGCCCTCCGGGCTTATTAGTCGTGCTGTTAACCCTATATAGGCTCCAATACTTTTCTTGTAAACCTAATACTTTCTTACAGCGATTAGCGATGCACCCTATACAGCAGCTATAGTTAGAAAGGACTATAGAGGACGTTTTTGCAATCTGTACAAGGATCTGTCCATGTGGAAGAAATTGATATAACCTCCCTGAGTAGGTAAAATCCCAAATAATACCTCAATACCTGTTTGGCCTGCATACTATTTACAGTCTGTAGTTCCCACTACAAATCCCCTCTAAAGCCAGGCACTTTTTATGCCGCAGGTATCCCCCTGAGTGGGTGCAGAGAGTTTATAATTGTATTTAGGCCAAAGCCTGGATGCTACTAGTGTTGCGTTAATCACAACCTGTCGCTTTGAACATTCTTAGTTTCTTAATGGACACGCGATTGTAGCTTTCTGGTTTTGCCTTTTAACTTAACACTAGCGTCCAGTCAAGCGTACTTTTTCGGTTTATTACTCCATAGTTATACTTTACCCGGGATAAAAAGGTGCATTTAGATATTATTGGAAAGGTACGCATCTTTGAGAAAATGCTAAAAGAGATATACTACAACAGGTTATTCCCCACCGGCCGACAGCACTGCCACCTTCACCCGGCAAAAGCTACGCTTTGCTTTACTAAAGAACGCTCCAAAACGCTGCGTCTTTGCGCCTTCTTTGCGTCTTCGCGTGAAAATAATCGCGTTCTTATAATCAGGTACACCAGGAATCGTCCACCAGCAAACCATAAATCAAAAATATAAAGACGATATCAATACACTCCTTTATTAAACTCCCATTTCTTTCTTACGCAAAAGGCAGTAAACTATCCCGCTTGAAGTATAATTGCTCATCAACCTGTTGTCCCTTTTTGAATTTGCCTTTTGACCTTTGACTTAATACTATACTATCATTTGTTCTGTATTCCGGTGGTTTGCAAGGCCCGGTGAATTTTCAAGGCGACAAATTATGGTTGCCTTATCACTGCTCATAACGGAGCATTGGGGGAAAGTCAAAAATGCCTGCTGGAATATTCATGGCCTCCGAATGAAGGCCCGGAATATTTCAGGAGGCATTTCGAAATAGTTAGCGATCTACGGGAGCGGGCTCGGCGGCGAGCAGCGCCTGCAGGTTACTGTCTACAGTACCGAACAGAAAATCAGGGTATTCGCTGCTGAATTTACGTTTTACAAATCCGCCCAACAGGGGCCGGGCCGCGGGCTGGTTCAGTTCTGCCGTACTTACGGGCAATAAATCATACTGCGCCTGCGGAAAATAACTCATTACCCGTAGTGCCAGTTCCACCCTGTTCATGTAATCGCTACCCCCTATATGATATATTCCTTTCTTCCCATCACCAAGGAGTAAGAACAAAGCCCGCGCAATATCCCAGGCATTGGTAGGACTGGCGAACTGATCATAGGGCAGCTTTAAAGTTAATCGTTCTCCTTTTCTGCACTGATCTACAATCCGGGCCACAAAATTTTTCCCTCTCAGCTCATCACCGTACACATTCGTTATACGGAGCACCAGGGTATTTTCGATTTCCCGCAGCGCCAGCTGCTCTGCTTCCAGCTTATGCCTGCCATAGACACTTAATGGATTTAATACTGCATCTTCCTGGTAGGGTCCATTATGACCATCGAAGACATAATCTGTTGATATAAATACAAAAGCCGCATTACACTGCCTGGCAAGTGCTATTAAATTCTGCGTGCTCTGAACCGTTTTCTGGTAGCTTTCTTCAGGATGCGCCTCGCAATAATCAACATGGGTCAAGGCGCCGCAATGTATAATGACATCCGGCTGATAAGCAGATACGTCAAAGTTCTCAGGGTGTCCTGGTTCCAATGTATTGAAGTACACTGTTTCATCGGTAGGATAAGAAAAGTGAGAACCCCTCACCTCCCATTGTTCCTTCCTAAAATAACGTAAACAATTGCTTCCCAACAGGCCCGAGGCGCCGGAAATAAATACTTTCATAACATTGTATCAAAAAATGAGGAATATTCAGAACCGGGATGTTTTTATTCAGCCAGTTCCACCGTTTTCTGGACAAATTCCAGCGCCTTATGTACCATATTTTTAGAACCGATAAAAATAGGCACCCGCTGGTGCAACTCCTGGGGCTGAACATCCAGCAACCGTTGCTTTCCATCTGAGCTCATTCCCCCTGCAGCCTCAATAATAAAGGACATCGGATTACATTCGTATTGCAAACGGAGTTTGCCATTTACATTCTTATTATCACCGGGATATACAAAAATGCCACCTTTGATCAGTGTCCGGTGCAAGTCCGCCACCATCGACCCGATGTAGCGATGTGCGTACGGACGACCATCTTCTTTGTTCACTTCCATACAATATTCCAGGAAATCCTGCATGCCACGATCATATTTTTTACTGTTCCCCTGGTTTAGCGAATAAATTTTCCCGTTTTCCGAGCATACCATATTGGGATGAGACAAGCAAAACTCGCCTATAGAGGGTTCTAATGTAAAACCATTAACACCCAGGCGGGTAGCATAAACCAACATCGTACTGCTGCCATAAATAACGTATCCCGCGGCCATTAATTTGTTACCCGGTTGCAGGAAATCCTCTTTAGTACAGGGCTGCCCCAAAGGAGATACCCTGCGGTAGATAGAAAAAATAGTGCCGATAGAAGCATTGACATCAATATTGGAGGAACCATCCAATGGATCGAAAAGAACTACATATTTTGAGTTTACAGAATATTCATCCTCGAAAGCAATAAAATTATCATTCTCTTCAGAAGCAATACCGGCACAATCATTGCTATAACGCAATACATTGATCAGCATTTCATCTGCATAAACATCCAGTTTCATCTGCTCCTCGCCCTGCACATTGGTTGCCCCGTAACGGCCGATAATATCCACCAGGCCCGCTTTATTCACTTGTTTATTAATCAGCTTGCAGGCCAGCGAAATATCCCTGAGCAAGGCAGAAAGCTCGCCCGTTGCCTTCGGGAATTCCCGTGTTTGTTGAATAGTAAACTCGTCGAGGGTAATCAATTTACGTGAAGAAGCCATCTTATTGTTTAATTTATCGTTTTAATTTTGGTGGGCAAAGTTATGAATTTCGTCACTTCCTTCTACATTTTCAACAAGGAAGAGGTTAGTTTGCTCCAATTCATATCGCCCAGGTTCAGGCTAAAGGCAATTGTACGCAGGAACCGGTTTTCCGGGTAAATGGACTTGGTATAGTCTGCATAGTCTTTACTCATTACCAGGGGCAGATACACAGACAGGTAATTACTTATATATATTTCAATACCTGCTTCGTAAAGCAATACCGCTCCGCTCGGGCTGTTTTGTTTCATATTAGCGCAGGTTGCGACATCGGCAAAGAGACGGAGCGGTAAATTCCAAAGAGGGAGGTCTGTTTTCAGGTTCAGCGCCAGCAACCAGTTATCGCTATAGCCTAGCTGTGCACCATATTGTAAGGTATTGATTTTAAATCCGCCCTCTTTCATGCTCATTTGCTGTGCATAGAAACCGGTCCGCATATTCCGCCCTAAATAAGTTTCGTCATAAAGATAATCATTTGCACCGCTATAGGTGGTTGTCAAGCGGTAACGATCCAACTCGCGGGTATTGGCAGAAAAAGCGAAGAATTTTCCGGCATAAGCCCTCAGATACAGGCCTTTGTTCTTCATATGATAGTCAATCCGGATATTGGCTTCAGCGCTTACTTTGGCAAAACCAGCGCCGATCTGCCCTTCAAATGTGTAACTGAACGGATTAAATGTCCTTTCGTTACGGTGCATATAACGCAGTTTTCCATAGAAATTATCGTGGTAGCCGCCTAAAGCAGGCCGGTAGAGGCTGTCGACAGGATCCTGGTTGAAGTCCAGGTAATCTTCGCGAATCCAGTAGCCCTTCAGGCTCAGGCTCCGCTCAACAGTACTTCTCCAATGAGGCTTCCGGAGATGAAAAACGACTTCAGGTGCCACCTTTATATAACGCCCGTAGATATATTCAGGAATATTCAGGTTACTTTTTATCGCCGAAAATGTTTTTGCTCCGACTTTCCACTCTATTTCTTTCAACCAACCGCTATGACAATAGGAAGTATAGCTGGCCAGACCACCACCGGCAAAAGACCCGCTGCCGAATGCATATAAGGGCGCCAGGGCAAATTGAAAACGGTTCTGGGGCAGCGTAAAATTGTGCAATAACCCACCCAACATGAAGCCATTATAATAATTAAATCCAAGTGCAGGCGCTAACCAGACTTTTGTTGCCGGGTCCATATTAAAACCGATAAATGGCCTTAGTTTAAAACCCGTTTTGTCAAAATTATTCCTGGCCAGCGCGTCCGGTATTACCGGCGAAATGCCGATCTTTTTATAGTCGCCCTCCTGTTCGAAATGAAGTGTCGTTTTTTCAAGGAAAGGGGGGCTCCAATGGCAAAGGGAATCCCCGTTATCCTGGTACAGGCAAACCTGTACCGGTGCAAATACGCGGCTTTTGTTGACAACAGTAACATCCCAACCTTTTGCCCGTTTTACAGACTTAATAGCATAATCTACCCCTTGGGTAGTTGGCATCAGGGAATCAAAAAACCAATCCAGTTTTTTGCCGGAGTGCGAACGGAACACATTTATAAAATCCTGCGGTTGGGGATGCTTGAATTTCCACTGTTCATAATAGTCCTTCATTGCAGCTTCAAACTGGTCAGCTCCCATATATGCCTGTAACCATTGGAGATAATATGCATTTTTCTCATACACGTCAACCGCATAATTAATAGCGGGGTAAAGCTCAGCAGCTGTATCGGCGGGCAACAACCTATTCACCGACGATAACATAGCATAGGCAAAAAAATTCAGTCCCTTTGCACCTATTGGTTTCACCACTACAGTTTCCGGGGCCATTTGTTTCTCATAAAAACTATTAATGCCTTCATCCATCCAGGGATACTTACGTTCATTACTGCCCAGTATACCATAAAACCAATTATGCCCGGCTTCATGCACAATAACCTGGTGCAAGGCGTCTTCCTTCAGATCCTGGCTGGCGCCAATTACCGCTATAGTAGGATACTCCATTCCTCCGCCGGATACCAGCGCTGCCTCCACTATTTTTATGCTTTGGTAGGGATAGGCGCCGACCCGGTTGCTGAAACCATTAACCGCCTGCTTTAACGAAGCCATGCTATTTTTCCATATCTCCTTATGCTTTGGGGAGTAACAAACATATGCTGTAATCGTATGCCCGCTTCCCGGTACAGGAATAGTATCTTCCCTTACAATCCATTGCTTATCGGCAAACCAGGCAAAATCATGTACGTTTTCCTCGTGAAAAGTCACCGTTTTCCAACCTGTCCGGCTCCGATTAGCCGGCTCCTTTCCTATCGAATCGTCGGAGCGCGCTGCCAGTTGCCGCAACCAGTCCCGCTCCGAAGCCTCCATAATATTCCCCGTACCCATAACAATATAATCGGCTGGTAGTGTAATGGCTACAGTAAAAGTGCCGAACTCCCCGTAAAATTCCCCCTGATCAAGATAAGGAACCGGGTGCCAGCCATGAGCATCATATACAGCGGGTTTAGGAAACCATTGCGATATCTGGTATGCATTATCTTCATGCCCCAGGCGGGAAAAAGTAAGCGGGATTTTCACCCTGAAATCAGTTGAAATGTCTACGCCGCTACCAGGCAGTAAAGGTTGCGGCAGTATTAACCTTATAATATCGGGATCGCCCGTAGCGACAAATCCAGCTCCTGCAAAATCATTGCCGTTAAAAGAGGTCACGAACTTGAGGCTGTCCATAAATCCGCGGTCCTCCTCATCACTGAAATAATGCTTTGTATCGCCATGCTCCACAGCCTGCCGTTCATATGCGGTCCTGTCGGAACGGAAAGCGTTCGGATAAAGATGAAAATAAATAAACCGGAGTGTATCCGGTGAATTGTTCTGGTAATTTATACGGCTATGTCCGCGCAGCATATGCTGCTCATCATCCAGGGTTACTGCTATTTGGTGATCTACCTTTTGCTGCCAGTAGGCTCGTTGCGCCTGGCAAAACTGTCCAAGCATTATGGCAATAGCCCATAAAAGGATGCGTTTACGATTCAATGTGTATTGTTTACCAAGGTTATTATTAAGCGTCCGGTTCGGGAGCTATAGCAAGATATAAAATAAATATTTATAAACCAGTATAAAATACTATTGTGCATAATATTCCTGCTCGTAGACGAGATCGGGCAGCAGGTTTCCGCCATCAGCAGCCCGGGTAGCCAAAACATCGCACCTGTTATTTAAGGCATTGCTGGCATGCCCTTTCACCCAGTTCATTTTTATCCTGTGCCTGCGGTATTGCTTTAAAAATTGTTGCCATAGATCGGCATTTTTCTTTCCGGCAAAACTCTTTTTTTCCCA
>JBEBWN010000202.1:0-7158 GCA_040392235.1 Taibaiella helva
AGTTCCATTACCGCCCGATCGTTTATCAAGGCATTAGTTTCACCTCTAAATCCGCATGCATGCACAAATCAAACCCAACAGTAATCAAAGCGAAGCCATCCCTCTCAAAAAAGAAACCCGCCCTCTTGATGACGATACTCCATACACTATGCCGGCTGTAGTATAACCAGGCATTGGATCTTTCCTGATCATCTAACCTCGTATAGCGGATACTTTATACACTGGGGGATGCACCCAATTGAGTTTAACAGCAGACCCTATGTATACCAGCTGTAGCGCGCAGCATAAATACCCCTTAAAGCCCAACCCTTTTTATGTAGCAGGTATACACCTGGTAATACAACCAGGAAGCAATCCGGCAAAAACCAGCCCAGGGGCGTTTCAAGCCCAGGTAGCAGCACTTCAACCCATTATAAAGAATGCTCATTTTACATCCTTCCCATAGTTTAACATAGTAGGCCTGTAAGTACGCTCTAGCGAATCGGACACAGCTCTGCCTTGCATTCCCGAATCGAGCTCATTCTGACGGAGCGGTATAATGACCGGAGATTGGGGTGACCCGTTACAGGAAAATAATACCAAGCCCCAAAAACAAATTAAAGAAAACAATATTGTCGTTAATGTGCATTTTGTCTTAAACATACATAGCTTTATTTTACCTAAGCAGGAGTAAATCACCTTTATACATGCGTAGTAATCCGCTTGGGGTCCGGTAATGCAATTGATAGAAATAGGAACCGACGTCGGCAGGAATGCTATTATAGTTTCCGTTCCAGCCTTTATCCTGGTTATAAGAAATAAATACCCTTAAACCGTAACGGTTGTAAACGGAAAAAGAGAACTGTTGCGGATAGCAATCCAGTACTATCTTAAATTCATCATTTGCGCCATCTCCATTGGGTGAAAAAGCATTCGGTATAAAGGGGCTGCAATCGCAATCCTGTACACCGACATACACAGAATCATAAAAAGCGCCACAAATGTTTTCTGCTTCCAGGATATATGACCCGGTAAGGGTGATCAATATCGAATCCAGGTCGCTCCCTGTGCTCCAAACGAGTTGCCCTCCGGGCTTCGACACACCATGTAATATCAACTCTTCTCCTGTACAGATCAGGGTATCGCCCTCAACTATAAAAGCACCAGCCTGGTATATTCCGACTTGTATACTATCCGAAAAGGAACAGCCTTTGTCATTAATGTGCACGTTATACGCACCGGCATTGCGGATCACGTATACAGAATCTGTGCTGCCATCCTGCCAGTGAAAGCCGTCGCCACGTACCCTTAGTACCAGGCTATCGCCAGGACAAATAGTTGTGTCCGCCCCAAGGCCGATATGTCCCTTTACAAACCTTACATGAAAAGTATCCATGCGCATACTGCACTCCTTTGTAGAAAGACAATAATACATACCATCCTCATGTACATAACGGGAAGCACCCTTGGTTCCGTCACTCCAGACGTAGTTAAGCAGGCTCGCAGGTACACTGAGCAAAGCTGAGTCAGCATAACAGATCAGTGTGTCGATATACTTACCGGGTAGCGTATCCTTATAATGCACGAGAACCGTCGGATTAGCAAGGATGTCGCCATAAACATTTGTCGATGTGAAATAAACAGAGGGCGGTAAAGCTACTCCGCTATCAATAAAATCACAAGCGACTCCATAATCATTAGGCTTATTAATAACCGAAACAAAACCAGCTGATGAATTTGCTATATATATTTTACCATCACCCCCCAAATGCATTCCCCTAAAGGCTAGTGAACCTGCTTTTCTCGCCACAGCGAATTTGCTATTCTTAATGGCTTGTATATTGGGATAGAAAGAGAAATCATATTGATATACCTCTTCCAGGTCATTTACCGATGCATACAGCTTACTATTATCTGAGGAAAACGCTAAACCATAACCGACCTTTGTCCAATACCCACCATTAACATTACTATCCAACACAGCCATATCAGATACGATACCGGCTGCAAAGTCAAACCTGCCCGTTTCAATAACAGAACCGTCGAAGAACGACAGGGCAATCCTGCTTCTATCCGGAGAAATGACAATCTGTCCCCGATCGCTCCCCGGAGCACGGCCTGTATAACTACCGGCGGAATAAACCGGCCCTGTCAAACCGGCAGCAGTCAATTTAAAAGTAACATATAAATTACTATGCCTTTTATGCCCCACAATCCAATACCCGCAATCTCCTGCTTCTACGGCACACATTCGTTCTTCCATTTCATCTTCTAATTCAACATTTCTTATTGTCGTACTGATATCACCTAATCCATTATTAAGAGTCATATCAATAATGGAATACCTTAACTTGGGACTTTTTGTCCAGGCCACTTCAATGGGATCTAAAGTAAAAAGGTAATACTGATCCGAATTAGACAACGATTTAAGTATCAATACAGCCTGAGTACCTGAACCCTCATATCCATTTCCCAATATTCCATTGCTATTGGGCATGATTTCGCCTAGCTTATTCCAAGTCTGGTAGCCATTAGTATAAAACATTAAATGACCAAACGCGTCGCTTATAGCAACACAGCCTTCCTTGGAATACATATTGGTTTTCAAAAATACCGGACTTCCGGTATTAAAACTCAGCCCAGCACCATTTCCAAAAGCCCAGTTATTATTTTCTCCCTGTGCATTAACAAAAGAGACCGATACATAATGAAACAATGCAACTAATATAATGAAAACCCAATTTCCCCTAACCCGGTTCCTCATTTCACTATTCTTTTATCGAATTAAGACAATATCTCCTTTATATGTAATTGAAACGCCCAAAGGGGTCCGGTATTGCAGAAGATAATAATAAGTCCCCACATCAGCAGGCACGTTGCCATACATTCCCTTCCACCCCTCTTCCAACCTATAGGTGCTAAATACAATCTGCCCATAGCGGTTGTAAACAGAAAAAGAGAACTGTTGCGGATAGCAATCCAGTATCACTTTAAATTCATCATTTGCTTCATCTCCGTTAGGCGAAAAAGCATTTGGGATAAAAGGACGACAATCACAATCCTGGATATCAACATATACCGAATCCAGGAAAGTACCGCAAATATTTTTTGCTTCCAGGATATATGACCCGGGAACCGTGATCGGTATCGACCCCAGGTCGCTCCCTGTGCTCCAAACCAGTTGCCCTCCGGGATTGGAAAGACCATGCAATACCAATTCTTCTCCTTTACAGATCAGGGTATCCCCTTCAGCTATAAAAGCACCAGCCTGGTATATTCCGACTTGTATACTATCCGAAAAGGAACAGCCTTTTTCCTTAATGCGCACGCTATATACTCCGGCATTGCGGATCACGTATACAGAATCTGTACTGCCATCCTGCCAGCGAAAGCCCTCGCCACGTACCCTTAGTACCAGGCTATCACCAGGGCAAATAATGGTGTCCGCAGCCATTGACAGATTCCCCTTAACAAACTGAAGGTTAAAAGTATCCATGCGCATAGTACACTCCTTTGTAGAAAGACAGTAATAAGCACCATTCTCATGTACATAACGCGACGATCCGGTAACACCATCATTCCAGGTATAATGCAACAGGTTATTCTCCACCTTCAATAAAACGGAATCCAAAAAGCAAATCACAGTATCTACAGAGCGCCCGGGGAGCGTATCTTTATAGCCTAAAGCTACTGTTGGATTACCAAAACCGAATCCATAATTGGGATCGGTGGCGTGGTAAAAATAATAGGCGGTATCAACAAAGGTATGCCTGTTGTTGAAATCGCATCCCAGCCCCTTTTCATTGGGATTCTGGATACAAGAAATATAACCCTCCGAAAAATTGGCCAGGTAAATTTTATTATCCGGCCCCAAGCGCAGACCAAAAAAGTTCATATAATTTGATTCAGCAATTTTTACCCTGCTGTTTTTGACGGCGGAAATATTAGGATAAAACGCCAAATCATATTGAACAAGCTGAGAATAATCCTCCATTGTAGCATACAACTTCTGGTTATCAGGAGAAAAGGCCAGGCCGTAACCCTGGTAGGGAATAGAACCGGCACTATCTAGGATAGCTGTATTGCTGATTAGTCCGGTGCGCTTGTCAAATTCACCGATCTCGATTCGGAACTGGGTACCAAACCCTTTCTCATAGCTTCCTCCCAGGAAAATGAGGGCAATTTTAGTGCCGTCAGGTGAAATTTTAATCTCTCCCGGATCGCTACCATAGAAAAAACCCGCAAATGTTCCCATAGAATAAACAGGGCCGGACAAACCTGCTGAAGTCAGTTTAAAAGCAACGTATCGATTATCTTTTCGTTTATGCCCTACAATCCAATACCCGCAATCATCTGCTTCAACGGCATACATTCGCTCTTCCATTTCATCATCAAGTACAATATCCTTTTGCCCCACTTTTACATCGCCCAATCCATCGTTCAACCTCATATCCACAACTGAATAGCGCATTTTAGGATTAGCGCCTATGGCCACTTCCTGTGGATCAAGCGTAAAAAGATAATATTCGTCAGGATTTGCTAATGATTTCAAAATTAAGGCAGCCTGTGTACCGGACCCATAGACTCCGTTACCTAATATATTGCCATGGGACATCCGGTTGCCATTTCTATCCCAGATCATACTGCCGCTAGTGTAGAAAAGAAGATTACCAAAAGCATCGCTTATGGCCGCACATCCTTCCTTGGAATACAAAGCCGTTTTGAAAAGCACCGGATTCCCGGAATTGAAACTTAGCCCAAGGCAGTTTCCAAAAGCCCAGTTATTATTTTCTCCTTGGGCAAGAATACAGGAGCCGGAGAGGCAGCTAAGCAACGTAATTAATACCAATAAAATTAAATATTTCGTAGCCTCTTTTATCATTTCAACCTTTTTTTATCTAATTAATAGAACATCTCCCGTATGCGTAATCAGGGTGCCGTCGGGAGTTTGGTATTGTAAGCGATAATAATAAGCTCCCACATCGGCAGGCGCGCTGCCATATATTCCATTCCAGCCCTCATCCCTGCTATAGGAGCTAAAGACATTCTTCCCATAACGGTTAAAAACAGAAAGTGCAAACTGCTGCGGATAACAATCCAACATCACTTTAAATTCATCATTGTTCCCATCGCCATTAGGAGAAAATGCGTTTGGTATAAAAGGTTGACAATGGCAATCCTGTATTGCGATATATACAGAATCAAAAAAAGTACCGCAAATATTCTCGGCTTGTAGTATATAGGAACCAGATTGTGTTACTGGTACCGAATCAAAGAAACTCCCGGTGTTCCAGGTTAAATGCCCCTCTGGCCGGGAAATTCCGTGCAATACCAGTTTCTCGCCGCTACAGATCAATGTATCACCTTCTGCAATAAAAGCGCCCTGATCATATACGCTGATCTGTACACTATCCGAAAAAGAACAACCTTTTTCATCAATACTTACTCTATACCTACCCGCGTGGCGCACTACATATATCGAATCAGTACTGCCGTCCTGCCACCGGAAACCATCGCCGCTTACCCGTAGCATAAGACTATCACCGGGACATATGATGGTATCGGCTCCGAGGCTCAAACTGCCTTTCAGGAAACTTACCTTAAAGGTATCCATACGAATAGTACATTCTTTGGTCGACAAGCAGTAGTAAAGGCCATCTTCACGTACATAGCGGGAAGCCCCCCTGGTGCCGTCATTCCAGGTGTAGTTGAGCAGATTACTCTCTGCGCTAATAAGAATGGAATCGAAAAAGCAGATCAAAGTATCAATGTATTTGCCAGGCAAAGTATCTTTGTAAGTTGCTGTTACTGTGGGATTACCCAAAGTGTATCCATAAAAATAATTTGGTACAGGCATTAGGATATTTCTGTAATCAAAATTACAGGCCATTCCTAAAGCATTAGGTTCCCGGATACAAGAAATATAACCTTCAATATTGCTTGCTACATATATCTTATTGTCGGGGCCTATACGCGTACCCTTAAAACTCCCTCCAAAATCATTATAATCCATTTCAAAGACGACCGTTCTGCTATTCCTTATTGCCGCGGCATTCGGATAAGAAGCCAAATCATATTGCGCTACCTGAAGTTTGCCGGATGGCATCAAATTGCTTGTAAGGTATAACTTGCTATTATCCGGTGAAAATGAAATGCCATAACTGTCAGGTTCGTCCTGCGATATAATTATGGTATTACTTATCATTCCCGTCTTTATATCAAAATCTCCTATTTCAAGATGAAAATCATCAAAACCTATTCCATGAAATATTATTGCAACCTTTCCCCCGTCGGGAGATATTTTCATCTCCGCCATAGCTTCTCCTCCCTGCATAAAACTGGAGTAAATACCCGGCGAATATACCGGCGCTGATATGCCCGAAGCGGTTAATTTAAATGCTACGTAAACATTACTATGGCGCTTGTGCCCTACAATCCAGTAGCCACAATCATCGGCTTCCACAGCAAACATCCGTTCTTCCATTTCATCATGTACCAATATATTTTTCTCTGATGGTTTAACATCTCCCAACCCATTATTCAGGGTCATATTGACTACCGAATACCGTAGTCTTGGAGTTTGTATCATAGTTATTTCCTGAGCATCTAAAGTAAAAAGGTAATACTCTTCGGAATGAGACAATGATTTTAAAATTAAAACAGCCTGGGTTCCTGAGCCAACTCCCTGATTACCCCACAAGTCATATCCGTTAGGCATTTGTACGCCATTTTTATCCCAAACTTTATTACCACTTGTATAAAAAAGTAAATTTCCAAATGCATCACTAATTGAGGCGCATCCCTCAAGTGCATACATGTTACTTTTAATGGATTCGGGCTTACCTGAATTAAAATCTAATCCTGATCCGTGCCCAAAAGCCCATACATTATTTTCGCCCTGAGCATGAACAAAAGAGCCATAGCAGCAGCTAAGCAACGCAACTAATACAAATAAAATCGAATATCCTGTAGCCGCTTTTATCATTTTCGCCTTCTTTTATCGAATTAACAGAACGTCTCCCGTATGCGTAATTAAGGTGCCGGCAGGAGTTTGGTATTGTAATCTATAATAATAAGTCCCCACGTCGGCAGGCGTATTACCATATACTCCATTCCAACCTTCATCCCGGTTATACGAACTAAATACATTTTGCCCGTAACGATTATAAACAGAAAGCA
>JBEBWN010000203.1:0-7138 GCA_040392235.1 Taibaiella helva
TCGCCGGCGATGCGCGTCCGTTCCTGTTCTTCGCCCCGCATCATGGCTTTGAGATCGGCAATAGAGCGATCTTTTAAATGGAGTCCTTGTTTATGTTTGGCATTTTTGTAGACCACTGCCAGCAGTGTGCCGAGCAGGAGCAATACCAGTAACACGACCCAGAGGATCAGATTCTTATTTTGCAACCGGTTTTGTTGTTCGGCTATAAGCAGTCGACCATCAGCGATTGCTTTTTCCTTCTCTATTGTCCTGTATCGTACATCCATTTCACGCATATTTTCCACACCCTCTTGTTGATGTAAACTGTCCTGGTAGCGGGAGTAGAGCCTTTGGTAGGATAATGCTTCGCGGTAAGCGCCCATTTGCTCGTAGGCACGGGAAAGGCTTTCGTATATTTCGGAGCGGTACGCATTTATCTGCAATTGCTCTGATTGCAGACGCGCCAGGGTAAGGTATTCCATAGCTTTGTGGGTTTCATCGTTATGGATATTAATCTCTGCCAGCCTCATATTAGTCAATGCCTGATAATAAGGATTGATCTGTGCTGTCTCCTCAATAGCTTTGGCCAACAGCAGGTTTTCCCGGGCTCCAGGATAGTTGCCCCGGGAAAGGTGCCATCCCCCCAGGGATAACAGCGTGCTGTACCGGGTTTCCATCATCTCGGGAGAAGCGGGAATGGAAAGGGCCGAATCAAAATACATTTTGGAAAGCGTCCAGTTCATTTGCCTTATATAGACGGTGCCCATATTGTTCCAGATACCGGCAAGCATTACGGAGTCGTTGCGTTCCCGGGCATTCTTTGCCGCAAGATCCAGGTAAAATAGTGGTCCCTCGGGTTTCATCCCCGGGATGCGGTACAATACACTGCTGATATTGTTGTACACGGCAGCAATTTGCGCTCCCTCAGGTGTAAAGGTTTTGGCAAAATAAAGGGAATAGTACAGGTTGGTCAAGGACTGTTCGTAGGATCCGCGGATAGCCAGTAAAACGGCGATATTGCTGTAAAAGGATGCTAGCCAGGCCTGGCCTTCGCCATTGCTATATACATCTTGTATTCCCTGGTTCCAGGCGCCCCAGGCAGCACTGTATTGTCCCAGGACGGCGTAAATCTTCCCGAGGCATAACCGGGATAGAATAATACCGGTAGGGTAGCCATTTTGCATACTTTTCCGGAGCAGATCGTTGCATAGCGAGAGTGCGCTGTCGGGATGCATATTGGTCAGGCGTCTCACCTCCTCTACCTGTTCGCGTAGTGCTGCTGTATCCGGCCCCGGACTGATGATCAGTCTGCCATCTGCCGGATAACGGTTGTATGCCTGTTGTCCGCCAAGGTTTATGCAGCGGACCAGGAGGATCAAGCAAATTAATATTCGTTTCATTACTACAATGTGGCACTGCTGAAAATGAGGCTATAAGGAAAGTAGTGTCTACTTCCTGCAGCGAATAAAGTTACTCAAAGCCTTCGAATTTGCGTCAGGCCTAAAATTAGGGCATTTTAGAAACAAGGTTGTTTTTTACGTAATTAATAATCAATTTTTTGTTCATTATATAAATAATTATGCACCTTTTTAGGCATAGGTTTGTTGTTATTATTGAACAACTTTGAGTACATAAAATAAATAGGAAGGATGATGAAATTGAACAAAACATTTTTGTGCCTGGGTATATCAATAGCGATGGCGGGATATGGAGGGGACGTTTATGGGCAGGCCGGTATTATGCCGCAACAGGCGTATCCTGGGAAGATAGCCGTATCTGCACAAAGCGGGAATAAGGTGGAGGAGACAGCCCTGCGTTTTATCGAAAACAAGGGACAGATAAAAGATCAATATGGGATTGAACGCAAGGATATAGATTTTAAAGTGGCCGGTTCAGGCCTGAATATGTATATCAGTGCAGGCAAGTTGCATTATCAATGGTATGCTATGACGAATGCCGGTTCATCTGCCGAGAAGCTGGATATGTACCGGATGGATGTAGAACTGGAAGGGGCCAATCGATGGGCAAAACCGGAAGTCGCAGGAGCTCTGCCTTAGTATGAACAATATGTAACTGGGACTACCCGTCCTTTACAGGCCCCTGCATACAGTAAGGTCATTTATCGGGATATTTATCCGGGAATAGATTGGATAATTTATACGAAGAATGATAAATTAGAATATGATTTTATTGTGTATCCCGGCGCCGATTTAAAAAATATACGGATCGCCTACAAAGGCGCCTCCCGGCTGGAGCAGGAAGCGTCTGGCGGAATAAAGGCATCAACGCCAATGGGCTCTGTATCTGAACGGGCGCCTTATAGCTATATTACGGATGTTGCAACGGGGCAAAATAAAATGGTTACTTCTGCTTTTCGTTTAGAGGGGCATACCGCTACATTTTCTGTTGCGGCCCATAAAGGCCGGCTAACAATAGACCCGGTATTGGAATGGGCCACTTATTATGGCGGTAACGCTACCGAAGATGGGTATGCTACCGTAGCAGACCATTTCGGAAATGTATACATGTGTGGCTATACCCTCAGTGCGATGAATATAGCTACAGTAGGTAGCCATCAAGCATCATTTACTCCGGGAATGCTTAGTGCAAATGACGTTTACCTGGCAAAGTTTGATAGTACGGGTAAGCGGCTATGGGGAACATATTATGGGAACAGCGGAGGCGACAATGCTACTGCACTGGCCTGCGATAATGCTGGAAACGTATACATGGCGGGATACTCCAACTCTCCTGTTGGAATTGCCACATTAGGTAGCCATCAGAGTGCGTTGGGAGGGGCTACCGATGCTTTTTTGGCTAAATTCAGTACATCCGGCAGTTTGATCTGGGCTACTTATTATGGAGGTAGCAGCGCCGCAACAATGGATTATGGATATGGCGTGGCCTGCGACGATTCGGGTTATGTGTACCTGGCGGGCCAAACGACGAGTACAAAGGATATAGCTACAAACGGAGCACATCAGCAAGCCCTGGCGGGAGCAGACGATGCCTTTCTGGTCAAGTTCGACAGTGCGGGGGTAAGACAATGGGGTACGTATTTTGGTAGTGACCGCTACGATATGGCCAGGGTTATGACACTGGACAGGAAGGGCAATGTATATATTGCAGGAGGAACGCAAAGCCTGACGGGAATAGCTACGACCAACGCTTTTCAGCCGGCGCATGGTGGGGCCTCGGATGCCTTCGTCGCTAAATTCACGAGTCAGGGTGCGCTCGAATGGTCTAGTTATTTCGGCGGACCGGACTATGATGGCGGTGTTGCCCTTGCCTGCGATGATGATAACGCTGTCTATATGGGGGGAAGCGCCGGTGCAACGAGTAAGGATCTGGCTACGGCAGGAAGCCATCAGCAGACCCCGGGTGGCCAGGGAGATGCTTACCTACTGAAAGCCGATAATGATGGTAAACTGCTTTGGGCCAGCTATTATGGCGGGAGAAACCTGGACCAGGTAAATGCGTTACGCTACGATGGCTTCGGCAATATATATATGCTCGGGCAGACTAAAAGTGATACGGGAATGGCTACCCCCGGTACCTGGCGCGATACGATAACAGGTAAGGGTACGAACTTTGATATCTTCCTGGTAAAATTTAACGAATCAGGCCAGCGGGCCTGGGGCACTTATTATGGCGGCGCCCGGGATGATTACGGCAAAGGGCTGGCATCAGACGACTGGGGCAATATATACATTAGTGGCCAGACATATAGTCCTACCAAGATTGCCACTGTGGGAAGTCATCAAGACACTATGGGTAGTGTGGCTACAGACGCTTTGCTGATACAATTCTGGGAGTGTCCGACATTGCGTACGGCTAATCTTGTTGAGGGCCCGGACTCCTTATGCGCTCATAGCAGCCAGATATATACGGTCCCCGCAGTTAAAGGCGCGGGTTCTTATACCTGGACACTGCCAGATGGCTGGGCCGGTGAAAGCGAAACGAACACTATATCAGTTAAAGCAGGTACGGAAGATGGCCCGATCCGCGTGCGGGTCAACAGCAGTTGTGATACTATATTCTTCCCTGATTTCGAAACATTTATTTATCCCTACATCGCCCCTGTGATCCAGGTAAATGGGCGGGTGCTCAGCACCGGCGGCAACTATGCCAGCTACCAGTGGTATCAGGACGGTAAGTTGATGCCTGAGGCAACAGACAGCAGTATCACGGTAACGGTAAATGGACAATACCATGTTGTAGTTATCAGTCCTGAGGGCTGTGCAGACACCTCTGATCCTTATACGGTCAATAATATACCGACCAGTATTGGTACTGATCTGGGCATAGCGGAGCAGGTATCGGTATACCCGAATCCAGTAAAAGGGGACAGGGTGTTTGTAAGTGCGCCGGTAGAACTGTATGGGTACTTCGCCGATATACAGGGGCGCATGGTTACGAAACGTGTTAAGGTAAAAGGGGCTGTTTCTATTCAACTTCTTCAGCCGGGTATATATTTTCTTCATTTGTCGGATTCTGAAGGAAATGAGGTGAAGGCGGTAAAACTGGTAAAATTTTAATCTGTCTGGCTGCTTATCTCGCCCTGAATAGGAGCAGCGGAAGAAGCCTGGCAGCATTGTAAAGGATTTGGTTATTGTTATTCCGATTGTTCAAATATAAAATATAGAAAGATGAAAACGTTCTTATTTATTCCTTGCTAAAAGGTTTTTCCCGAGATTGATTAAGGGCGCCTCTATATTTGTCTATTGCAAACTCAGAGGCGCCCTTTGTATTTTAAACCCTTACTGTTGTAATAAGTCTCCTTTCTCTTATTTTTACAGGGTTTAACAACCGGGAAATTAAATGAAGCAGTTTGCGCTTATCATTCTGTCAGTAGCCTGTTCTTTACTTCTTTTCTCTTGCAAGCGGGAAGAGGATAAAGGAAAAATGGTCTTCCACTATAACCAGATCGGGGGTATGGAAAGCTTAGATCCCGCTTTTGCTAAAAACCTGTCTATCATGTGGGGTGTGCATTTTATATATAACACGCTTCTTGAAGTGGATAGCCAGGCGCAGGTCATACCTTCTCTTGCCCGGGGATGGATCGTATCGCCCGATGGCCTGCGTTACACGTTCAATTTACGTACAGACGTTTTTTTTCAGGATAATGACGCCTTTCCGGGAGGAAAGGGAAGAAGGATGACCGCAGGAGATGTGGTTTATAGTTTTAACCGGATTATTGATCCTGCTACGGCTTCAGCCGGAGCCTGGGTTTTTAACGATAGGGTGCGTTCGGCCGAACCTTTTGTGGCCCTGAACGACTCGACTTTCGTCATCTATTTACGGGTACCTTTCCGCCCCTTGCCCGGTATGCTCAGTATGCCTTATTGCTCGGTTGTGCCGGAAGAAGTAGTGCGGCGCTGGGGAAAAGATTTCAGGAGTCATCCTTGTGGTACCGGCCCGTTTATCTTCCGCTATTGGGATGAGGGCAATGTACTGGTATTGCACCGTAATCCGGCCTATTGGGAGAAAGATGAACGGGGGAAAGCCCTGCCTTATCTTGATGCGGTCAAGGTCTCCTTCCATGAGACACGTGCGCTGGAATTCCTGCTGTTTAACCAGGGGAAACTCGACTTTATTAATGGTATTGATGGTTCGATGAAAGATATGATATTGACCAAGAAGGGTGAATTGAAGTCTGAATTTGCAAAAGAGATACGGTTACAGAAAAATTTGTACTTAAATACCGAATACCTGGGTATTATCCTGGACACCTTACATCCGATGCTACAGGGCAACCCGCTGCGGATAAAGAAAATACGACAGGCAATGAATTATGCTATAGACCGGCAAAAGATAGTCACTTATTTTCGGAATGGCGTGGGCATCGCCGCCACGAAGGGATTTACGCCACCAGGTGTGCCCGGTGTGGAAGGCGGCCCGGAGAGAGGCTATTCTTATAATCCCGATAGAGCGCTTGGCCTATTGCAGGAGGCTGGTTTTCCTGAAGGTAAGGGGCTGCCCGAGATTATTCTGACTACTCCCGATGCTTATGCGGACATCTGTAATTTTGTAGCCAGTCAGTTGAATGAAGTGGGTATTCCCGTAAAAGTACAGGTAATGATGCAAGGCTTATTGCGTCAATTGATGGTGAAAAGCGAAGTCGCTTTTTACAAAGCATCGTGGATCGCCGACTACCCGGATGCGGAGAGTTTCCTGGCCTGCTTTTATAGTCCTTTCCCGGCTCCTCCTAATTATACACGTTTTCAGCATACGACTTTTGATCAATGGTACCGGCAAAGTTTACAGGCAGATGACGATTCTTTGCGTTTCCTGCTCTATGGAAAAATGGATAGTCTCGTTAGCGCCGAAGCCCCGGTAATACCGCTGTTTTACGATGAAATGCTGCATTTCACCCGCCGGTCTGTTAGCGGTTTTCACCGGAACCCACTGAATATAATTGATCTGAAAAGGGTGAGTAAAGACTAAATTTTTTTTATTTCAAAACTCTTATTACCTTTGCGGCCCAATGGCGAGGTAGCTCAGGTGGTTAGAGCGCAGGATTCATAACCCTGAGGTCTCGGGTTCAATTCCCGATCTCGCTACAGAGTAGTAAGCCTTTCAGCATCTTTAGCTGAGAGGCTTTTTTACTGCACGATTGAATATTTTGTGCAACTTATGCAGCGACGAAGTGCTTGAGATGCGCTGTTGAAGTATTACAAAACTGGAAAATTATCTTTTTACCGCGAAGAAATTAAGTATATCTATTACACTGGCCCGGCAAGCCAGCATTCAGCGTATTGTGATAAACAATAGTGTTACCTATACTTTGTGCGGCTATATTGTGGTGGTTCCAGAGAGAAATGTGTACCGTAAATGTAGAAAGACTGCCTACAGGCACTAAAAAAGAGCTCCGGATAGAAAGCCGGAACGGAGCTGGAAACCTGCATTTTCGACTTGTACATGCGCATGGCCCGCTACTATTTGAGCAGGACGGGCTATATCTTTATAACGGGACCATAGCAGTGGAGCATAAAGTCAGGCTATTTTGTTACCAAGTAGCTTAAATGAGTTATTGAGGACTACGACATTGTTACAATAGTGTGTTTCTATGCGATCAGCAGATATAATTATGTACTTTGAGTCTCTTTGATGATCTTAAAATAGGACACGTAGATAATGTGCTCGTAATACTTAGAGA
>JBEBWN010000204.1:0-7123 GCA_040392235.1 Taibaiella helva
GGAATAGTGCGCAGTACTACTTTTTGTCCGTTTACATAAAGTGTATGACCGGCATTGGGTCCACCCTGGAAGCGGGCAATAATATCGTAGCCGGAGGCCAGGTAGTCCACAATTTTACCTTTCCCCTCGTCGCCCCACTGAAGGCCAATTAATACGTCAACCATGATAAGTTTTTTGCGAATGGCAAAAATAAAGAAAGCTCATCGCTTAAAATCAAGAAAAAATATTTTTTTATTATTCAATTTTGTGTATAAATCACCGTTAAAAGCAGGCATACAGCAGAAAGGCATTACAGCTCGCTGTCTCCTATTTCACATACCTTTTCAGCGAATCAAGCGGAACAGCTCCATAGAAAGTATGCGCCAGGCGACCGCTGTCATCGTAGACATTAATTTGGGGTAGTTCTTTGTATTCATACAACCGTTCAAGCACCTGGGCGCTGTCTACACCAACAGTAGTCTGAGTATGTATTCCTAAACCGGTAGCCTGGTAAAAATGCTTCAGATAAGAGGTCATCTGGGCTCCCGCCAGGAAGGCAATATTGTTCCCGGGAAAACAATGTATACTATCATTTATCATTTTGGCCATGTCAATACAATGCCCGCAGGTGGGGTTAAAAAGAACCAGGAAAAGAGGATGTCCGTTCAGCAGCTCTTTTTCCGTAAAGATACGACCTGCTGTATCTATAATCTTTAGTTCAGGAAGCGGTGCACCGGCCACACGGTATCGCTGCAACACCGGATCCACATCCTGGGCGCCGCTCCACCAGGATAAAATAGAGCAAGCCAAAAGAACAGTCAGAATTTTTTTTTGCATCAGCTAATGGTTATATAAAAATTGGTTTTGAACTTTACAGATTCAAATATAGCAAACCAACGGTACTTTATCATGGCCACTCCTAATAATAACATCCCCTTAGCCGAGCGCATGCGTCCTGTAAGCCTGAACGACTTTGTAGGGCACAGCTATCTTGTAGGACAAGGAAAAGTGTTGTATAACATGATCTCGTCCAGGCAACTACAATCAATTATATTCTGGGGACCGCCAGGCGTGGGTAAAACTACCCTGGCCCAAATCATTGCCCACCAGATGGAATTGCCCTTTTTCCAGCTCAGCGCTATCGAAGCCGGTGTAAAAGACGTCCGCCACGTTATTGATCTCGCCCGCAAAGCGGGTAAGGCTATTTTGTTTATCGACGAGATTCACCGGTTTAATAAAGCCCAGCAGGACAGTTTATTGGGCGCCGTAGAAAAAGGAATTATTACGCTGATAGGCGCCACTACCGAAAATCCCTCCTTCGAAGTGATCAGCGCTCTTCTAAGCAGGTGCCAGGTATATATACTGGAAGCTTTCTCTGAAGAAGACCTTAAAGCCATAGTGCGTAATGCAATGGAAAAAGACCCCTGGCTTAAAGCGCAACAGGTTACTATACAGGACTGGGAAGCCTTGCTGCGCCTGAGCGGCGGGGATGGCCGCCGGATACTGAACCTGACCGAGCTTGTAGTGCAAAGTTTAGCGCCGGATGGCGACAAAACGATAACAAACGAAAATGTACAGCAGATCGTGCAGCAAAAACTGGCCATTTATGACAAAAGTGGCGAACAGCACTATGATCTCATCTCGGCCTTTATTAAAAGTATAAGGGGTAGCGATCCTAATGCCGCTGTATATTACCTGGCACGCATGATAGAAGGTGGAGAAGATCCGAAATTTATTGCCAGGAGATTAATTATACTGGCCAGCGAAGATATTGGCAATGCCAACCCAAATGCGCTGCTGTTGGCTACTTCTTGTTTCCAGGCAGTAAATATGATCGGCTACCCGGAATGCCGGATTATTTTATCGCAAACGGTTACCTACCTCGCATCTTCGCCAAAAAGTAACGCCGCTTATATGGCAATCAATAATGCAATGGCCCTGGTGAAGCAAACGGGCGACCTGCCGGTTCCCTTGCATTTGCGCAATGCGCCGACCAAACTGATGAAGGAGATAGGATACGGCAAGCACTATCAATATGCCCACGACTATGCACACAATTTTGTAAGCCAGGAGTTTTTGCCGGATAATATTAAGGGTACAAAACTATATGATCCCGGCGACAATGCTGCAGAACAGCGGATACGGACTTACCTGCAACAATGCTGGAAAGAAAAATATGGCTACTGATCTATCGGGGCAATCGCTACCGGGACCTACCGGAACTAATTAACGGCTGTAGTACCTGTTTTCGGCAATGCCGCTCATAACCTCGTCCGGCACAAGATAGCGGATGGATTTACCGGCTTTAACCATGCTTCTTATATAGGTAGAGGAAATTTCCAGTAAAGGCGCTTTTAATACGGCAACATTAGGGGGCAAAGCCTCTCCGGAAACGACAAATTTGGGGCGTTCGTATACCAGGACCTTATAGAGCTCCAATATTTTGGTGTAGTTTTTCCACCTGTTCAAGTTCTGGTAGCTGTCGCTGCCCATGATAACGGTAAATTTTTCCAGGGGAAATTTTTCGCTCAGGTAAGTCAGTGTATCAATGGTATAAGACGGCTTGGGCAAATGGAACTCTACATTGCTGGCCCTGAATTTATTATTGTTACGAATGGCTAATTCGACCAGGTGAAGCCTGTCGTATTCATTTAAGAGGGAATGTGATTCCTTTAAGGGATTATGGGGAGACACTACAAACCAGATTTTGTCCAGATCGGCATGCTCCAATATGTGATTCGCAATAATCAGATGTCCGGTATGTATGGGATTAAAGCTACCGAAGTATAAACCAATATTCATTTCAACAAGCGGTTACGGATCTTAAAATTATCGTAGGGCATAGTACTATTATCCTTATAGCAATTAAGGGACGGGAAGGTTTAAGCCGGGGTCCGGACCCAAATATGCCGTGCATCCTGTTTACGCAGACTCAGGTTGTACCCGGAAATAAAGATGGCTATTGGATCGCCCAGGGGAGCGATAGCAGCAACAGATACGGCTTCGCCGGGAAGACACCCCATTTCCATAAATTTAATTTCTGCATCGTTATTATCAAAGCTTTCGATAATACCCTGCGCACCCAATGTTAATTCAGATAATCTACAAATCATAATATTTTAAGATTGCCGGGCAAAAATAGTTTTGTTCTGCCTCGATGCCAAATTAAAACTTTGGTGCAGGCCTGCGGACGCAGATAAAAGACTGAAATGCCAAAGATTCTGTTTAAACTGTTAACAAAATTCTTGTTACTTTTGCCCCTCATATCAAAGCTGGGTAATGAGCATTCAAAACAATTACGTTGCCATATTGGCCGGAGGCATTGGTAGTCGGTTGTGGCCGGAAAGCCGGCAAAAGTTACCTAAACAATTCCTGGATCTGCTGGGGACAGGTCAGAGTCTCTTACAATCTACCTACAAAAGATTTAAAGATATTTGTCCCAAAGAAAATATTTATGTGATTACGCATGAATCTTATGCAGAGATTGTAAAACAACATCTTCCCGAATTAAATCCCGGAAATATCATTAAAGAGCCTTCCCGGAAAAACACAGCGCCCAGCGCCGCCTATATATCGCATAAGATACATGCCCTGAATCCTAAGGCTAATATCGTAGTAAGCCCTGCAGATCACCTGATTACAGACGAACGCACTTTTGAACGGCAGATCTTTGACGCCCTTGATTTTGTAGCCAGGAATAACGAAATACTCTCGATAGGGATCAAACCCACACGGCCAGAAACGAACTACGGTTATATTCAATACGAAAACAGGGATAATGAAGATAAGTTTCACAAGGTTAAAACCTTTGTGGAAAAGCCTAACCTGGAGATAGCCCGGACTTTCCTTCGCTCCGGTGACTTTCTGTGGAATTCGGGCATTTTTGTCTGGAACAGTGAAACTATTTTGAAGGTTTTTGCCGAACACCTTCCGGAGTTGAACGAAGTATTCGTACAAGCCAAAGATGTACTGAACACCCCCAAGGAGGAGCGGGCCATGGAGATGCTTTATGCACAATGCACCAATATATCTATTGACTATGGCATTATGGAAAAGGCGCGCAATGTTTATGTACAAGCTTCACAATTTGGCTGGAGCGATCTGGGTACATGGGAATCTGTGTTTGATCATTCGGAGAAGGATTACCTGGGTAATGTAGTGTACGGCAAAAATGTGGTGATTATCGATTCTTCGGAATGCATGGTCAGAACACAGCCACAAAAACTGATGGTTTTACAAGGTTTAGATCAATATATTATAATTGATACACCTGAAATTCTGCTGGTATGCGAACGTAGTAAGGAAAAGCAACTAAAGGAATACATCTCCGAAGTGAAACGAAATAAAGGAGACAAATTTTTATAACACAAAATCTACCTATAAGAACCAAATTCTTATAGGTTTTTTAATAACAAATTTACCAGAGATATAAAAAATATGCTACCTAAGTACAACAGAATCCTGCTCAAATTATCTGGCGAGTCCCTCATGGGAGACCGCAGTTTTGGACTAGACCCTAAAATGTTAGCTCAATATGCGCTAGACATAAAAGCTGTTACGGATCTAGGGGTACAAGTAGCGCTTGTGATTGGCGGTGGCAACATATACCGCGGCATGAATGAGGCGGAAACAGGGATAGAGCGCGCCCAAGGCGACTACATGGGTATGCTGGCTACCATGATTAACGGTATAGCGCTGCAGGCTTCCCTCGAAAAAGTAGGGGTTAAAACGCGATTGCAAAGCGCCATTAACATGGAACAAATTGCCGAGCCCTATATCCGTCGGAGAGCCATTCGCCATCTCGAAAAAGGCCGCGTTGTTATTTTTGGCGCCGGAACGGGTAACCCCTATTTCACTACCGATACAGCCGGCTCGCTACGCGCTATAGAAATCAACGCCGACGTAATACTGAAAGGTACCCGTGTTGACGGCATATACTCTGCCGACCCGGAAATTGATCCTGCCGCAACCCGTTATGAAACTATTTCGTTCGGCGAAGTGATCAGCAGCGGCCTAAAGGTTATGGATATGACCGCCTTCACTTTATGCCAGGAAAATAACCTCCCCATCATTGTATTCAATATGAACAAAACCGGGAACCTGTCGGACGTAGTGAGCGGCAAAAGCGTGGGAACATTAGTAAAGTAGTATTAATTACGATTAACTTGTCCGTAAAAAGAACCCGGGCTTGCTCTTATCTTCAAAATGCACCGAATGTTATTGTAATCGCGAAGTACCATGACTAAAAAGGAACGTTATCAATTTGTAATCGACTATTTCCAGGAGTTTGTACCGGAGGCAGAAACCGAACTGATTTATGACAATCCTTTTCAACTACTTGTTGCGGTCATTCTTTCGGCACAATGCACCGATAAGCGGGTCAACCTGACAACCCCTGCTATTTTCAGCAAATACCCGGATGCTGCACACCTGGCAAAAGCCAGCTTTGACGAGCTATTTCCACTTATAAAAAGCATTAGCTATCCCAATAATAAGACCAAGCATCTTATTGGGATGGCTAATATGCTGGAAAACGAATTTGAAGGCAGGGTGCCACTCACCGTCGAAGAATTAATAAAGCTTCCCGGCGTTGGCCGCAAAACGGCTAATGTGATCACTTCTGTCATTGATCAGCAACCCAATATGGCGGTAGACACGCATGTATTCCGCGTTTCGGCACGTATAGGATTGACAACCAATGCTAAAACGCCCCTACAGGCAGAAATGCAGCTGATCCGGTATATTCCGAAGGAACTGGTTCACAAAGCACATCATTGGCTGATACTGCACGGAAGGTATATATGTATAGCCCGTAATCCAAAATGCGGCGACTGCGGATTACAACTGGCTTGCAAATATTATCAGTTACTATTAAAAAAGTAGTTGCATCTTTGCACCAAAATCCAGGTTATATTTTCATTAAATCAATGAATAATATTGCCGGAAATCGTGTAGTCGCATTCCTGTCAGAAGTAGCATGTCGTCCGAACTAAAAAATAAAACCGAGTCCCTGGCCTGGAAAGAGGCCGTAAGAATAAATAAGTTCAAGGTCAAGCTGATTATTGTTTCCCTTATTTTTATTGGTATCCTCATCATTTTCCCCTACTTCTTCCAGCATATCGAAACCCGGGAAGGTAAGGTTTTAGACGACTTTATAGTAGCCAGCATTACCCCAAGGGATGTTTCCATTCCCATATTTTTATGCATATGGAGCCTTACGGCGCTGATGATAAGCAGGTGTTTTAAAGACCCTTTGGCTTTATTGACCATATTATACGGCTTTATAGTAGTAACCCTGCTCCGCATTATAACAATCAGCCTGATCCCGCTTAACCCTCCGGCGGGGTTAATTCCTTTGATAGACCCCATATCCAATTTTTTCTATGGTAAAACAGGGTTTGTAACCAAGGACCTGTTCTTTTCCGGGCATACCTCTTCGCAATTCCTTTACTTCCTTTGCCTGAGTAAAAGAAGAGATAAGGCTTTGGCGCTCTTATCTACCATTATTGTAGGCTCATTAGTCATTGTGCAACATGTGCATTATACCATTGATGTGTTTGCCGCTATTCCCCTGACTACTTTGTGCTATTTTATCGGCAAAAAGATTGCATTGGGCAATTCCTGGAACGCCTAAATGCCAGTACCCTTTACTCAATCAGAAGTAACCACCAATTGTTACCGGGAAGATACAAGCATGCTGCAAAGCCAGTCGACGTAGTAGTAGTGGCGGCCTGCAATACACCTTGATAACAAACGTATTACTTCGCCGGCTTTTTTAGAAAAATCCCGTATTAAAAGAGTATTGATGCGGTTCGTCCAGCAGGCTTCCCCACCCGCATTGCTTGTTACCCCGGCCCGGAGCATATTTCGACCTAATGTAAATCGCCCTTTCCCTCCCTATAAGACAATTCTCGAGGAGGAGTTCGTGAAATTGAAGTACTTCTTTTCTAAATTCAACTACTTCTTTTTTAAACTCAAGTAGTTATTTTAGCAATTCAACTACTTCTTTTTTAAATTTAAGTGGTTCTTTTTATAATTCAACTACTTCTTTTTATAATTTAAGTAGTTCTATTACAATTCAACTACTTCTTTTTCAAACTCAAGTAGTTCTTTTTATAATTCAACTGCTTCTTTTTATAATTCA
>JBEBWN010000205.1:0-7090 GCA_040392235.1 Taibaiella helva
GCAGCAGCAGCCCTGGCTATCACAGCCGGCTCCAGTTGACCTGTACTGAGTATGTGCGTTGCTTTCCGGATACCTGATTTCCTTTTAAATTCCTTCAAAATGTCTAATCCACCTTTTTCCCTGATGGCCGCTACAGCAATTGTGCCCGCAACGGGGGCCTCTGTAGAATCAAACGTGTGTTCATAATCAACCCTACTGCTGCCATCGGCCGAAAGTATGTTGCCTTTGAAGTACAGCTTCTGGCCGGCCATGTAAGCATGGGCGCCAATAGGTGTAGCACAGCCGCCTAAAAGTCCTTTTAAAAAATCTCGTTCTACCTGTACACAAGTATCTGTATCCGGGTCATTTAAGGCAGCACATTGTTCATAAACCCATTCCTCGGCCGCTCGGCATACTACCATTATGGCTCCCTGGGCCGGAGCGGGCACCATCCAGTCCAATTCTATAGTAAAAGGATACCGGATATCCAATCTTTCCAATCCGGCAGCGGCAAAAATGGCGCCATCCCAATTACCCTTATCCAGTTTTTCCAACCGGGTTTGTATATTGCCCCTTAAATTCTCAATGCGATGTTCCGGATACCTGTTTAACCACTGTGCTTTTCTCCTCATCGAACTGGTAGCAATAACGCCTTCAGCAGGGTTGCCATCGTTCAATTTATGCCAGATCTCCTTTGTCCTCGCCAACAATACGTCTTTATAACTCCCTCTTAGTAGCACTGCCGCTTTTACAATGCCTCGGGCCAGGCCTACCGGCACATCTTTCATAGAATGTACGGCAATATCAATATTTCCGCTTAGTAAATGTGCATCCAGGGCTTTCGTAAAAATACCCTCCACCCCCATCTCGTACAGCGGCGTCACCAGATTAAGATCGCCATCGCTTTTAATAGATACCAGAGTACTGGCTACCCCATTGCGGCTCAGGCCTTCCTGCACTTGCTTCGCCTGCCACAGGGCTAATGTACTGTCACGGGTTCCGATCCGGATAGGCGCACGGTTTGTATTCATCCTGCAATTATATTCTTTTCTGATAATGTCCACTAATTATTTTCGGAAAGATAACCATACAGGGTCTCAATATAATTACACCCCATCCTATCGTTATCAAAACGTATTTTCCTGGCCATCTTTGCCACTGCTTTTTGTATCCCGGCCGACCTGTCCATTTCGTCGGGATAGTCGACATTAAGTGTACATAATTTTTCCTTCACTCCTTTAAGCAAAGAAGCATGCCGCCTCATATGAAGCCACTCTCTGAACGCATCTATATATTGGCTAATCAATTCCTTAGCTAATGGTACCTCCGCCTGCCGCTTTCGATAAGTAGCGTCTTTAATTTTGCCCAGATCGTCAACATCGGCCAGAGTAATTCCCTGATGCAGGTTTACATCTGGATGAATATTTCGAGGTACAGACAGATCAACCAGGACCTTCCGGGTACCGGGCCGGAAATCTCGACTATGCAATAGAGGTTGCTTTGCGGCAGTGGCCACAATGATGATATCGCAGCTTTCCAGTAAAAGGGGCAATTCTTCGTACCTCGCGAAATTCGTCCCCGTCTCCAAGGCAAGCGCTCTACCCCGCTCGGTACTACGGTTTATTATAGTAATATTGCCGGCAGTGGTTACAGTCAACAGGTTCAGACAAGTATTACGTCCTATTTCACCGGCACCGAGAATAAGTATTTTTGCCTCATTTAGGTGCGCCATGTTCTCTTTAATAAACTGCACGGCTGCAAAAGAAACAGATACTGTTCCGCTGCTTAGTTGAGTATGTGTTCTGATGGCCCGGGACGACTGTAATACCGTGTCAAATAGCCGGTCCATGTAACTATTAGTGTAGCCTCTGCTCTTCGAAAAATAATAGGATTTCTTCAACTGGCTAAGAATTTCGTAATCGCCAAGAATCTGAGAATCCAGGCCGGCAGCAACCTGGAACAGGTGTTGCCAGGCTATCTCATTACACTTAATATAGGCCTGCTCTATGAAATCCTCCGCCAGGCTACCCGGATAGTCACATACAGTGCGTACCAGATCTGCCGGACTTTCTGCAAAGCCATAAATTTCAGTCCGGTTGCAGGTAGAAAGAATAAATAAAGCGGAGATACCCTGTTTGCCAGCCCTGCCCAATATTTGCTCATATTGATCCTCGCTAATAGCATACCGGCCCCGAAAAGAGGCGTCAGATTGGTGGTAACTCAGACCGGCTAACCATAAAGCTTTTCCTGGCGTATAACTTTCCACAATAAATCCTACTGCTTGATTATCGTTGCAAAAGTAGGGCTGCCAACCCAAGAAAGGCATATCCCTTTGTCATGAGAAAGTCATTTCAGTATTTATTAACCAATACGGCATTATCCGAAGAGTGAGAATAATTAAACTTACTTCTACCTTCGTTCCCCTAAAAGAAAAATTGATGTCCTCTTCCAAAGCGCTCTTGTTGATCAACCTGGGTTCGCCAAATTCGCCTGGTGTAAAAGATGTACAACGGTACCTGAACCAATTTTTAATGGATCCTTTTGTACTGGATTTCCCTTTTCTTTTTCGTTCTATATTAGTGCGGGGACTTATCACACCGTTCCGCGCTTCCAGATCAGCAGAAGCCTATGCTAAGATCTGGCGGGAGGACGGTTCGCCCCTGATCGTATTAACGCAGCAATTACGCGATGCCTTACAGCAACACTGCCCCATACCCGTTAGTGTCGCCATGCGTTACGGTCAACCGTCCATCCCTGAGATACTGGAACAGATACAACAAACGCATCCGCATCTGGAAGAACTTATTGTATTACCTCTATATCCTCACTATACCATGTCCAGCTACGAAACGGCAACCGAAGAAGTCAGGAAAATACACAGGAAGAAAAAAATGGCTTCCCGCCTTAAATTTATTAGTCCTTTCTACAACGATACCGGCTTTGTCCAGGCATGGGCCGCCCAGATTAAACCGTTTTTGGCGCCCGGCTTCGACAAGCTCCTGTTCAGCTACCATGGGTTGCCAGAGCGGCATTTACGTAAGGACGAAGAGCGCCTGCAATTACGGGCAAAACAGACATCAGCCAACACCATAGCCTATCCCCCCTACAGCTACAGGGAGCAATGCATAGAAACCAGCCACCTTATAGCCCGCGAATTGGGTTTAATGCAGGAACAATATGAAACCTCCTTTCAATCAAGACTAACGCAGGCCGGGAATAAATGGATCCAGCCCTATACCGTGCAACGACTGCAGCATTTACCGGCCGAAGGAGTACGCAATTTATTAGTGGTTTGCCCTTCCTTTACCAACGACTGTCTCGAAACCCTCGAGGAAATAGCTATGGAAGGCCGGCATATTTTTTTGGAGCAGGGCGGCACCCAGTTCACGTACATTCCCTGCTTAAATAACAACCCGGAATGGCTCAACACCATAAAAGAATGGATTGCAACCCCATAATGTCATATATCTATTCTAAGTTACAGACATGAGTTTTCTCTATCTAAAAGCGGCACACATTATTTTTATAGTCACCTGGTTCAGCGGCATGTTCTACATTGTCCGCTTGTTTATTTACGCCAGGGAAGCCTATGACAAACCGGAACAGGAAAAAAAGATACTATTACCCCAGTTGCTATTGATGAGCAAAAGACTTTGGTATGGCATCAGCCTGCCCTCGGCGGTATTGACGCTAATAGTGGGTCCCCTGGTTGCCTGGAAAGGAAACTACTGGAATACTTTTTCCGTTCATACCTGGCTGCATATTAAACTGTTGTTTGTAGTACTTCTCTATATATACTTCCTAAGCCTGCATCGCATTTTCAGACAGCAACAAATGGGTATATTCCGGTACAGTTCGCAGCAGTTACGTATATGGAATGAAGTGGCGACTATCTTCCTGGTAGCGATCGTTATGCTGGCTACAGTAAAACAATCACTTAGCTGGCTTAGCGGTCTGGCAGGATTGGCACTGTTAATGATTTTGCTCTTATTGGGTATCCGTTTATACAAACAGCTAAGGAAGCCGGCAAAATAAAAAAGCCGGCGACTCAAAAGACGCCGGCTTAACACCAAACCTATCAACCAACAAAATTTATAACTTCGCGAACTGCTGTATGAAATTTCCCATTGCAGTACTTAACGTGAGGAAATAATTTTCCCTTTGCAAATCCTCCAACACAATACCTGAATATTTTAATTGATTGTTCAAACTGCCCTACCTGATCCTACGTCCCATTAAATCCGTAATCTGATCGGATGTGTTAATTTTGGCTTGGCCCAAAAATTAGGATAAATATCTCCACCTCGGTCGACATCAAGATAAAAAAAGCTTCCACGCCGCAGAGGCTAAGCTAAGCCCGCCTTTTTGTCTGGCTATACTACTGCCGGCATAGCCGTATGAAGTTTAGACTTCAAGAGGGGGAAATTCATTTCCGTTTCAGGAAAGCCTGTATTCTAATATAGATAGCCGCAGGTTTCACCCGCAGCTATCTAATGTATGCTATGCTGCTTCAAGCTGTACAATCCATTTTACTGGCTTTGCGATGTTTTCGCCCTGCATTAAAATGGAAAATCTATACAGTTACTATATTGAAAATCAATTGGATGTCAGTTATTCAGCAAGCCCTATTGTAAATATTATTATTCTTATCAACAGCAATACCTGTTCCGCATCTTGTACAGTTAATACCTACAGATTGTCCAGGTCACTGGAAGCAATAACCGTTTTCAATAGCAGCATAACTGGCGGGTTGACGCTTTTTATTAACTTTGCCGCTTAATTGAACACATAATATGAGTCGCAACGGTAAGGTATTGGTAGCCATGAGCGGGGGTATTGATAGTACAGTAACGGCGTTGATGTTACATCAACAAGGTTACGAAGTTATTGGTATCACTATGAAAACCTGGGACTATGCGTCTGCCGGCGGCGGCAAAAAAGAAACAGGTTGCTGTAACCTGGATTCATTTAATGATGCCCGCCAGGCTGCTGTTCATCACGGTTTTCCACATTATGTTCTGGATATCAGGGAAGAATTCGGTGGCGCGGTGATTGAAAATTTCGTAGACGAATACATTGCCGGCCGTACACCCAATCCCTGTGTACTCTGCAATACACATATAAAATGGTCTGCATTGCTGAAGAGGGCGAACGCGCTGGGATGTGACTATATTGCTACCGGCCATTATGTTAAGGTACGGGAAGAGCAAGGCCGGTTTATTTTGTCCAGGGCACGCGATCTGTCTAAAGATCAGAGTTATGTACTTTGGGGACTAGGTCAGGATTGTCTCAGCAGAAGCATATATCCCCTGGGGGAGTATCTTAAAACAGAAGTACGCCAGATTGCCCTCGACCTCGGCTACCCTGAACTTTCCAAGAAAGCAGAAAGCTATGAAATATGCTTTGTACCGGACAACGATTACCGCGGATTCCTGAAGCGCAATGTTGAGGGCCTGGAAGAGCGTGTTAACGGTGGCAATTTTGTACTTGCTGATGGCAGTATTGTCGGTCAACATAAGGGATACCCCTTTTACACAATAGGGCAGCGTAAGGGCTTGGATATTGCATTGGGCAGACCCATTTTCGTCACAAAGATCATCCCGGAAACCAATACCGTTGTTTTAGGCGACGCCCACGAATTGGATCAGAACAGGATGACAGTAGGCGGAATTAATTATGTAAAATACGGGCATATTCCCGAAGGTATGGAAGTCGTGACAAAAATCCGGTATAAAGACGCCGGCGCTTTAAGCCATTTACATAATGCCGCAGGTAATATTCACGTACATTTCTATGAACATGTAAAGGGTATTGCGCCGGGTCAATCTGCCGTCTTTTATGAAGGAGACGATGTTGTTGCGGGTGGTATTATCCGCTCTGGCTATCGTGATATGGAAATATAAAAGTTACCTTACTTCTCTTTAGCTTATCGCATAAGGGTAAAAAAAATCCAATATTTGTAGAAATATTTCTATCTTACGTCCGTTTTATCATCATTGCGGAACGATTACAGATAATGCGATTTTTACTTATGCGGAAACTTATTTTACCTTTTCTTCTTATATCCGGAACCTGGATGTCTTGCGATAAAAAGACAGAAGATCTCTCTGAGATAAATAAAGGACACAATTTTTTCCCCCTGGAAATAGGAAAATATATTCTTTACGACGTAGACTCTACCTATTGGGACGATTTCCTGGGCCAGGTTAAGATTATAGAACGCTGCCAGGTAAGATATTCTGTTGATGACACCTTTAGAGACGCTTCCGGAAGGCTATCATACAAAATAGTGGTTAATACCCGCAAAACGGCTGCTGACCCCTTCCACCCCAGCGAGGTAATATATGCCACCCCTACGGAAAACACATTGGAATATTCTCAAAAGAATCTCACTTTTTTGAAATTGGTTTTCCCGGTAGGTAACGGCATCAATTGGAATGGTAATGCCATGATTCCGGTAACGGATCCTGATTATAGCGACGAATATAACAATGAAAAATGGCAATATACTTACTCTGATTTCGATAAAGAATTCAACACGGGCAACAACCTTTACGAACATACCGTAACAGTAAACCAGATCGACGACCAGCTTAATGATCCTGATGTAGACTCGTCTGCCTATGCTTATCGTAATTATGCCAACGAAGTATATGCTTATAATGTAGGAATGATATATCGCGAGCGTGAATATTGGACCTTCCAACCAAAAGTTGGCAATAGCGGCGGTAGCGGCTTCCGTAAAGGATACGGCGTCATTATGAAGGCAGTGGAAAATAACTGATTATAATAACTCTATTTTAGATAAAGACCCGGCATAAAACAGCCGGGTCTTTATCATTTAAAGCTGCCATAAAAAGGGTTCATTAACATAGTAAATACATCTGTGTACACTCCTGTGCTACTATAAATTATCAGGTCCTCTGGGGCAGACAAAATGCCCGCTTGCTTGCCGTAGCAGCCAATAACCCTATTAATGCTTTTGGCCGCCAAAGGCTTTACACCGACCTGGTTCCGGACAAATAACCCGTATTGCTGTGCCACATTATCCCATTCCTGCCACTCTCGCTCCGGGTACATTACACAAAATTGCCCGGCATCATCCAATAGC
>JBEBWN010000206.1:0-7079 GCA_040392235.1 Taibaiella helva
CCAATCGCTCCAGGGAATTCAATGATTTGTAGATATAGTAGAATGCAGAATCATACACCCCTTCACGGTAGTAACTGGCGGCTATATTCGCTTCCATTAATTCTTTGACGGCATGTGCTTTAGGTAGTTTATCCGCGGTATACATTATGATCCGGCAATAGAAGATGGTACTGTCGGAATTGCCTTTTTTCTGATAATAGGAGGTAATGCGTCCCAGTGTATGGACAATACCGGCATAATACTGTAAATTATAACTGCTTCTGGCGGCGTCCAGCAATAGTTCTTTGGCGCTGTCTCTATTGCTATCCCATAGCTGATCGGCCTGGGCAATCTGGTTTTGAATGGCCGTTGTGTCCTTTAAACTGGGCCGAAGGCCGGAGCTTAAGTACATAGCTTCGCCGAGGGCATCGTTGGTCTTGGCACTTTCGTCCACTAAAAGTGGCTCTGATTGCTGATTGCAAGCAACCAATGGAAAAAAAAGCCACAAGATAAGAACCCAGTATATGTATAGCTTTTTATCCATCGTATGTAAATATAAGATTTTGCTTTGCAGTTTTTTTGATTTCCGGATGTGGGGCGCCGAAGTCTTTCCCGTATTCATTACAGAAAAGAATGGGTACTTAATGAAGTAGCAAAGTACCGCATAATGACATTGGATAACTGTGGGTAAACCAATGTCTTTATATGTGGGTAAACTCATAATGGTTAACCTGCCCGGCTCCGGGCAGCTTCCGGCAAGTAAATTGTATTACGATTATACCGAAAGCGAAAGGCTGGGTGTCTTTAGAAGCCTAAGTCCTTATGCATTAAATAGTTGGAAGGTATGGATTCTTATGGTTAAGCCATTGACGTTTGGAGCCGGAGGCGCTTACAGGTCGTTTTATACAGAACCATGGGTAAACTACTATTCTGAATTTATGAGTTTACTCACTATGGCTAAACGTGGCCAATAAATAGTTTTGTTTGAAATTCATTTTTGATCCCACAAAACAAGTATATGAGAAGATTGATATGTACAAATTTTAGGTCCCTTTTTATAGTAAATCGGGTTGCCGTTCCTGTTTTTTTTATTGTTATCATTTTATTGTTACGCCTTAGCAGTGTTTCTGCTCAAACGCCTGGCCATATCTGGGGGATATTGACCTCCGAGCATCAGTTTTTGAATACAGGAGGAGGTAGTGACGATGGGGTAGGTGATAACGGTGCGTCAGGCGGTAATGAAGTGGCTATGGATGCAATGGGCAATGTTTACACAACCATGGGCAATTCCAATTTCCTAATCTGCAAGCTGGGGTTAACAGGAAAATATATATGGCGAAAGATTGTTAAAGGCAGGGGACAGTGTATGTCCATCAGATTAGACCAAAATGAGCATATTTACATTACCGGCTACCAGGATTCGGGCCTGCTGGATTTTGGTAGCGGAATCTTGTTGACCAGTCATGAAAAGAGGAGATTTTTTATGCTGAAGCTCGCTAATAACGGTAATGTTATCTGGGCGAAGAAAATAGATCAGATACCTGCCGCCGGAGGAGGGACAGATAAACCTTATGGACTGGATTTGGACAGCCTGGGCAATATTTATGTCTGTGGCTCAGTGAGTGGCGGATCTTTCGCTGCTAAACATGACTCCAGTGGTAACCTGGTTTGGGCCAGGCAATGGGGCGGCACAAGGGCTACTTCTGTGAGAGCAGACCCCCTGGGTGATGTAGTTATTGGGGGGATAATGAGCCCGAGTATACGCGATTTTGATCCGGGGCCGGATACCGTTCTGTTAAGGAGTAGGGGATCGAACGATGGGTATATACTCAAGCTGGACAAAACGGGTAATTTTTTATGGGTAAGGCAACTAGGGGACATTGGCAATGATGTTGTTTTTTCGCTCGATATCGATGCCGAGGGCAGTATTTTTAGCACCGGCATTTTTACGGGGATGGTAGATTTTGATCCAGGTATTAATACTAAGGATGTAGTATCGCGCGGGAAAGGAGATGTTTTTGTAATGAAGTATGATAGTGGGGGTAACTTAATTTGGGTAGAGCAGTTTGGCGGTGCGGGAAACGATATGGCATGGTGGCTTAACTTAGATCCCTTGGGAAATATTTATGTTGGAGGAAAGTTCGAGCTGACGGCAAACTTTAATTCAGACCTGGACAGCTTTAATTTAACTGCAAATGGAGGCGGTGATGCCTTCGCTCTTAAATTGGACAAAGACGGCAAATTTCAACATGCCATTGGCTTTGGTGGCTTTGGCCTGGAAGAGGTTTATAGCATAGCTGCGGGACTTAACGGCGATTTTGCCCTGACTGGGAATATGGTGTCTGGCAGTATGGACATAGACCCTGGTGCAGGCGAAAATATGGTGGTGGGCATGGAGTGGAGTTACAACCAATTTGTTATGAAAATGGGATACTGCAATACCGTTACTAACCTCCATTATACACCTTGTGATAGTATTACTTTTCATAAAAAGACCTATACCCGGACGGGGCTCTATTTTGATACGTTGAGGAATGTTTCTGAATGTGATAGTATTATTGCGTATAATCTGGAAATCGGTTCCAGCTACGATTCTACGTTTAGCCTAAGCGTTTGTGATAGCTTTGAATATATGGGCATTATGCGATATGAAAGTGGTATTTATGCCGATACTTTTGTATCCAGCAGTTCCAGTGGTTGCGATAGCGTGATTCGATTGGCGCTCACCATAGGGAATTCTTTTCATACCGTATCAGTGACAACCTGTGATAGCTTCCTTTTCGGAACCCGCTATTATAGTAACTCGGGCGATTATACTGAGCTATTTCAGAGTTATTTGGGATGTGATAGCCTGGTAACCTTGAAATTGACGATAACGGGTAATTCGCCGGTAGCGAATGTTATTCTTGATAATGAGATCCTTATAGCCAATACGGCATATAGCTATCAATGGCTGGATTGCGAAAACGGTTTTGCGCCTATTCCCGGTGCTACCGCACAAATGTTTAAACCGGAACAAAGTGGTATGTATGCTGTCATTATTGCCAACCAACAGGGCTGTGTGGATACTTCAGGTTGCCTGGATGTAAGCGTGAATACCTCTATTGACGGGTTGTATTCCTCTGATTTCTTTATTTATCCGAATCCGGTGTCAGATCAGGTCTTTATCCGGACCCGGGTGCCGGGTAGCCGGGTGTCCTTAAAATTGTCTGATATAACAGGTGCAATTTTGATACAACAAGACCGGCTGGCTTCCCAGGACATGATGATATCGCTGGAGGGCCTGGCTGCCGGGATATATATGTTGACTATTGATCAGAAAGATTGTACCGGAAACTATAAGATTGTTAAGCAGTAGCCAAAGGCCAGCTTTATCCCCTTATCCCGATCTGATTATTGTTTCGCAAAAAAACAGATTATGTTCCGTTACTTAAGCGTATTGGCGTTTGTCTTCCTGCAGATAACTAAATGTGTGTATGGCCAATATAACAAGCAGGACAATTTTTTGAAAGCCAATAGTGTATGGGCCTTTGGATATCGTAGCGGTTATGATTTTAACCAGCGGCTGGCTTTTGAAACGGAAGTGAAGTCGGTACTGGCTAGTGCTTCGGTGGCCGACACCCTAGGTAGGTTATTATTCTATATCGGCTCCGACACCATTTATAATGCCAATCATTTACCCATGTTGAATGGCACGGGCATTCTGCCCAATATGCCTAAGAAGTATGGACAACATGAATTAGGCGTTCTTATTGTTCCCATGATCGACAGTACCAATAAATACTTTGTGTTCACAAAAGGTGTATTTGATAATGCAAACAGCCAGCCGCCACTTTCGTATTCGGTAGTGGATATGACTTTGGATAATGGATTGGGCGCTGTCGATTCTGCCCGGAAAAATGTACCCTTGGATACCTTGCATGTACTACAGGATCCGATAATTGCTGTTCCCGGCGATAATTGTGATATATGGGTTGTAACACATACCGATAATTACTACCGCAATCCCTCAGACACGCCAAGATTTAAGACCTGGCATATTACCGCCTACGGTATAGAGCAACAGCCCGTTTATTCGCCCGTCAATCCACTAATCCGGGATTTGCTTGCCCAATACCATTTTTCAAAACCCCGGATAGTGGGTTATGGCGCGGGAAATATGGCTGTTTCGCCCGATCGTAAGAAGATAGCAATGACTACCAGGGGCGACTATTTTACGGGTATTATCTATGGCCGGTTTGATCCGGTATACGGTATTGTGGATGATTTCCGCACCCTTAAAGGAACGCAGGAAGATGGTACCAGAGGGGTCTGTTTTTCTCCGGACGCCTCGAAGCTGTACTTTACCAGTCTTAGTGCTATAGAGCAATTCGATGTTTCTTCTAACAATGAGTTCATCATGAATAACAAGAAACGTACGATCCATGTTAAAGTTGGGGAATTTGCGGCTTGGTCAAAGATTTTGTTTGGCATGAGTGCTTTAAAGTTGTACAACGATACCATATATGGACTAAGTAATACGAATATTTTGCCCGGCGATTTTGCCAATAGGAGTAGTTGGCTGTACACGCAGTATCATTCCAAGTCGTTATTGCGGATTAATAGACCCAACGAGAGCGGCAGCGCATCTGATTTTGAAGATAAGGCCCTGTTACTCCATCAGCGGAGCGAGGCTTTTCAGTCCTTACCCAATGAGGTGGTTTACCCCGTTATTTTTTATACCCGTGTTAACCACTACGATACCATGTGCCTCAGCCAGGAGGGCCTTTTCGAACCATCGTTCCTGAAAGTTGCAGAAGGATTTAATCATTATGTTTGGGATAATGGAGAGGAGGGACACGAGCGTTTAATTGACAAACCGGGAAGGTATTGGGTGAGTTATCAAACCACTCATTGCGATCGCTATATAGATACCTTCTATGTAGAGGCGCTGGATTTGCGATTTACTTTGGGAAAAGATACCAGTTTATTATTCTGCCCGATAGAAACAGCGCCGCTTACACTTTCCGTTTCCCGACGCAATGCCCGCTTTCTTTGGCAGGACGGAAGTACTAAAAGCCGGTATGATATCGAAAAACCGGGTACCTATTGGTTGGAGGTACAGCAAGCGGGCTGTAGGTTTTCGGATACCATTAAAATTGATGGTATTGAATTTGACTATAGTTTGGGCGACGATTTGGCACTGTGCGAGGACGGACAACCTATTTATATCCTGCTGGCCGAAGGAAAAGATCTTCCGGAAGGAATGTTAATGCTAACCAGTCATAGCGCTGCCGGGCAGCCTATGATTGCCAGAGATACCGGCACCTATTGGGTTAGATACTATATGCCTCCCTGTATTTTTAGCGATACTATTAAAATTGAGCGTGTCGTATGTTCTTGTGTAGCGCAGTTGCCCAATGCTTTCTCTCCGAATAACGATGGTTTGAACGATGTGTTCCAGCCCCTGATCCGGCCGGATTGCAGGATCAAGAACTATTTGTTGAAAGTGTATAACCGATATGGTCAGCTTATTTTCCAAAGCACAAACCCGGCTTTGGGATGGACCGGTAATAATGGCGGCGGAATGGCTGGTATAGGCACCTATTTTTTTGAATTAAGTTTTGTGGGCGGAACAGAAGAGCATCCTTTTTATCAAAAGGGAGAAGTGATCCTTATCCGGTAAATGTCTAAGCGATGAAGAAAGCAGTTTATGTAAAAATATGTTTATTTCTATGTGTCTTTTCACTGCAGCTTGCGTATGCGCAATATGAAAATGTCTGGGTATTTGGTAACAATGCAGGGATCGATTTCAATGGGGGTATGCCGCAAGCTATTAAAACAGGGATCAGTACCCGAGAGGGTTGCGCCGCTGTTTGCAACGATTCAGGGCAACTGCTGTTTTACACCGACGGTAGTTCTGTATGGGGCAGGAATCATAAATTAATGATGGAAGGGGAGGATATTACGGGTGTCGGAAAAAATGTTACGGCCAGTACGGCACAGGGCGCCTTGATTCTACCTATACCCGGTACGGAAACGTTATATTATGTGTTTTCGCTGGGCAGTATTGAAAATACAAGGGAATCAGGCAATTTGTACAGGAGCATTATAGACATGTCCTTAAATTCGGGAGAAGGGCAGGTTGTGGAGAAGGCCTATCTGTTTGCCGAGGGACTTACGGAACATATGACGGCCGTATTGGGCAATCGCTGCGATATATGGTTAATTGTAAGCTCTTACCAGGAAAATACGTTTAGAAGTTATCATATTGATGTTAATGGAATAGACACCAGCCCCGTTTATTCTACCCGCCTGTCAGGAAACGACGATTATAACGGTTTTATAGGCCTGATAGATATCAGCCCCGACCGAAGCCGTTTGGCCATTTCGCAAGGGGGCATTTTTTTGTATGATTTTAACCCGGATGATGGAACGATCAGTAATCCATATATACTGGACCGAAACGGTTTTTTTCAAAAATATGGACTATGTTTTTCACCGGATAATTCAAAATTATATGTGGAAACCGCCGGACTATTATGGCAATATGATTTAAGTTCAAATGACACAATAAAAATTCAGGCTTCGCGGAACCTGCTAGCCGGAACTTACTCATCGGCCCTAAAGAGGGCTCCCGATGGTAAAATCTATAGCGTAGGAGAACGAGGTATGCTTTGTGTGATTCATGATCCGGATCAGTATGGGCCAGCCTGCAATTTTAAAAGGAATGATTTTTCACTGGCGCCTAATACAACAGCGGTGCTAGGGCTACCTAATGTTATTAAAAAGGTTCATTATGAATACCGCAATACGATAACTTACGATACGGGCCACTGTGTTGACTATATGTTGCTGGAACCGGGATTTAAGAACGGCCTTAGTTATACCTGGGAAAATGGTAGTCGGTACCCGGTACGCAGGGTAACGCAATCCGGTACCTACTGGGTGCAATATTCAGTAATCGATAATCCTTGTTTAGCTATAGTCGATACTTTTAAGGTAGTAGTGGTACCCAACCAATACGGGAGTAGTTTCCAGGAAATAAAGGTGGCTTGCGAAAAGGATACCGTCTCGGTTTATCCCTCGTCGTTGGGCGATTCCTATTTTTGGAACGATGG
>JBEBWN010000207.1:0-7075 GCA_040392235.1 Taibaiella helva
AAAGTTGTAGCTAATTCTTCGCCTTTTATATCGGGTAGCTGCAGGTCGAGCAGCAGTACATCAGGTACCTCTTGTTGCAGGGCCTGTAATAGTTGTGTTCCATTTGTATAAACACCCGATACTTTAATGTGCGGGTAATCATTCAGCATCTGTTGCAGACCCGCCAGCACCATCTGGTGGTCGTCTGTTATGCCCACTCTGATCATTTTCAATTTTGTACTCCTTTTTTACAAGATGCCGTGCGTATACACGCAGCTTAATTCACGTCAAGGTGGTAAATATACAAAAAACATAACTATGGCTACGCATTTAATCCCCGCACATAAATGGTAGTGCCTTTGCCGGGCCGGGTATCGATATCCAGGTTGCCGTTCAGCGCTTTTACCCGGAGGCGTACGTTTTTCAGACCAATACCTTCTTTAAGATGTTCTTTGCCCGGCATGCCGATGCCATTGTCTTCTATGGTAATGCTGATGCCATCTTCTTCCTGGCTAAGTTGAACCAGTATACGGGAGGCCTGGGCATGTTTTACTGCATTGTGTACCCCTTCCTGCACTACACGATAAGCAGATAATTCCAGTTGTGGCGCTAATGATGTAAAGGCCCCGAAATACTGCATTTTTATCTCTAATTGGCTGGCTTGCGCGACTTCGTAACAAAAGTCCCGGCAGGCAGCTATTAATCCCTTGCTGTGCAGCAATTCCGGGCTCAGGTTGTGCGCGGTACGACGTAGCTCTTTGTATACTTCGTCCAGTAAACGCAGGCCTTTTTCTTGCCGGAGCATTTTTTCTGTTGTATCTGCGCCGGTACTGCCCAGGTTCATTTTAGCCACCGATAAAATACCTCCTATCCCATCGTGCAGTTCAGTAGCCATGCGGCTACGTTCCTGCTCTTCTCCCTCCATAAGCGCTTTTAAACGTATGTTTTCCTGTTGCGAAAGTTGGAGGCGTTGTTTTTGTCTAGCGTTGCGGTAAAAGCTAACGAAAAGAATAATTGCTAGTATGCCGATTGTACTAGTCGAAATAAGCCATAAATTCTTTTGTTTAAGTTGGTTTTCTCTTATTGCTAATAGAGCTCGTTGCTCTGAAATTTTTTTGTCTTTTTGCGCGGCGCGGTAGAGAATTTCAAGATTATTTACCGTTGAATGAATAGTCAATTTCCCAATAGAGTCTTCAGTTTCTTTATAGATAGAATATAAGTGGTATGCTTTTTTATAATTTCCTTTTGCAGCATATACTTTTGAAAGTAGGGCTGTTTGTACTAGATACTCTTTGGTGTTTTGTGTAACTCTCTGTTGCAAATAGTTTTTTGCGCTGTCATAATACCCTAATTGTATAAGGGCTATCCCTATTGTTATATTATATTCCCAAAGATTATTTTCGCTGATTTTGGCGTCAGAGTTTAAACGTTTTGCGGCTTCGAGATATGTAGTTCCTTTTGCAACATTTTTCCGAAGGATATGATTTTTAGCTTTCCTGATAAGTGAGGTTTGCAGAAGGTTATATTTTCGGAAATAGCGAGCCACATTTGTGGCGCTATCTATGTAAATGCTTGATCCAATGTTATCAGCGCTATAGGTGTTTGCTATATTTAGTAAGTTGCTGACCCAAAGATTATGATTGTTAATTCTAATTGCCGTAGCTAGTGCTTTGTGGTAGTAACTTCTAGCTTTTTCAGGTTGACCCAGATATCTCAAAGTAACACCCATATTTGTCCAAATTTTCGAAAGCATTAGAGGTTCCGAGGCGAAATATTCTGCTTTTTGGTAAGCTCGAAAGGCCGCGGGAAATAATGCCTTGTTGTCATAAATAATCCCAAGTGTGTTATAGAGTGATGCCAGTATTTTTTGATCGCTGTGGTTATTGGCGATCATAAGTGCTTTTTGGGTATAGATAAGAGCGCTGTCATAGTTGCGTCTTTGCCCGAAACTTTTTGACAGTGCAGCATATATCTCAAGGGTTTCATAAGTGTACTTCATCTCTTCAAAGTGCTGTAACAAGTGTCGCAGTATCATTATAGCACTATCGGGGTTATTTTGAAAAATGTAATCCACCGTGTCTAAACTTGATGAAATCTTATTAGAGTCCGGTATACTAATTAGTGCAACTAACTCTTTTTGAGCCGGCAGTTGTATTGTTGTCAATAACATTAGTATAAGAAAAAAAAGGAGTATTTTTTTATACATCTATCAATATTGTAATTATTAGAGTTTCAAAGTAGTATAAAATGATTCCATAGAATATAGCTGTTTATACTCAAAAATATAAATGAGTAAATATGGTTAAGATAGAAATTAAAGAAGAGAATACCTTTGGTATAATTTAACTAAAATAAAAATATGAAATTAAAATTTTTACATGTTGTAATTCTATTGATCTTTTTTGAGGAGGGTATTTCTGCTCAACAGTTTTATAATCAAAGTAGTGCTTTCATTAACGCAAATAGCATTTGGGCCTTTCCTGATTCGGCAGGCCTTAACTTTAATGGGAGTTCCATCGCTCCAATTCAAACATCGATGTATGGAGCTGCTAAGGGGCCAGGCGAGGGGTGCGCCTCTATTGCTGACCCCGTCACAGGGAAATTATTGTTCTATAGCAATGGCCAGAATTGCTGGAATGCTGATGGTCAGTTAATGCCCAATGGTTCAGGCTTACTTGGCAATAAAGGATCTACGAAACAGGGTGTATGTATTGTCCCTGTGATTGGAAAAGAAAATATGTTTTATTTATTTTCTTTAGTTGATCAAGGTACTATTGTTGTAGATAGTGCTGAACGGAGAGACAGTTCCCAAAGATGGCCTTATTGGGGAGCTCTTTTTTACTCAATAGTAGACATGAATAAAGATGGCGGAAAGGGAGATTTAATACCAGAGACGAAGAATACTCCGTTAACAGAATACAATCGCAGATATAGCGAGGCTATGATTGCTGTTCCAGGGAATAATTGTGATATATGGTTATTGCTACATCGATCTGATTCGGCAATATACGAATCTTATCGAATAACAACAAATGGATTAGAGAAGAATCCTGTCATATCTAGAACAACCGGGCCTAATGGTCAATTTTACTATATCGGAGTTGGTTCTATGTCTATATCATCAGATAGATCTAGATTAGCTTTTGCAGCTAGTATTCAATTGGTGGGTTATAGTTCAGTTGCAAAATTTGACCCCAATACGGGAATAGTCTCAGATGAAATTATGTTGGGGACTTTGCCCAATAAATTTGATCCGTCGGTTTATGATCACGGTGTATCTTGTAGTTTTTCTCCGGATAACAATAAACTCTACATGATTGCGATAAATGCAAATATGTCGCAAGAACTTATACAGTACGATATTGTTACGCATGATTCCGCTGCTATCAATTTCTCGAGAACTGTAATTTCTCCGACAACCCACTTTCATCTCAAGTTATATAAAGACACAATTTTTCTATTAGGGTTGGCTGGTGCTATTGACTTGGGAATTATTGCTTCACCGAATAGCTCAGGTAGTGCATGCAATTATATTCCAAGTGCTATTGATTTATTACCTGGTACAAGGTCTATAAGTGGTAGCTTGCCGAGTGATGTTGTTTACCATATCCCTCCAGATACGGGGTCGATGTTGTTAATTGATACTCTAATCTGCGGAAGTTGGACGAAAGAAATAATGCTTAGGCCCTTTCAAATAATGAATGGATATGATTATATGTGGAACAATGGGAGTTTCGACACTATTTTGACTATTGAAAGACATGGAATATATTGGGTGCAATATACTAATGGATGTCACACCCAAATAGATTCTTTTGTTATTTTAGGGGAAGAGTTAGAGAAGCCTTCAATACAGGTGAAGGGATTTGAGTTGAGTGCGTCGGGTACCTACGATACTTATCAATGGCTGCTTAATGGCGAGGGAATTCCTTCTGCAACAGAGAGAAGTTATTATGTTGTCGAAAACGGAAATTATCAAGTAGCTGTTAGAAACTATTCTGGTTGTTCTGATACATCGAACACTTACAATGTTTCAAATGTAACTGCAAAGAATTTTGACGTTGTAAAGGGAATTACCATTTATCCTAATCCAACAACAGATGTATTAGCCATACAGTCAACATCAAAGATTAAATTTACGTTATTTGATTTAGGGGGGCGTATAATGAAAAACGAGGATAATGTCGATTATATTGATTTGTCTCTTTTTCCGGCAGGAATTTACATTTTAGAAATAGAATCGGATGCTGGCCAAATCCTTAAAATGGAGAAAATTGTTAAATATTAGGACTGGGAATTGTGGTGTTAAAAAAAGTTTTATGCGGAATTTTTGTCTCATGAAGAAAGCTCAGAAAAAGTTCCTTGCTGTTATCAGCGTCTGTGTAATTTATTCTATAATTTGTTCTGCTCAAAGCGAGAATATTTGGATATTGGGATTCGGTGATGCAATTGATTTTCACAATGGAACAGGCACTCCGCAGCGAATTACTGGATTTAGTTCTGAAATTGGGGAGGCGAGTGCTATAATTTGTGATAGAATGGGGCATTTGCTTTTTTATACAAATGGCAATATTGTCAGGAATGCATTGGGACATAAAATGCCGAATGGAAATGACCTTTTGAAATTACTTAAGCTTAACGCCCCAACCTATAGCTCGCATCAAGGCACTGTAATTGTACCGGATCCTTTGAATCCTTCTCAATATTATATTTTTTCCATCGTCTCTACTACTGGTGGTGGCGGGAATTACGCCGGTAGACTTTATTACAGTAAGGTTGATATGATGTTAGATGGTGGCAGAGGGGATGTGTTGTATGGCGGGGTCTTTCTGGCGGCAGGGATGATAGAAGGCCTGACAGCAATTCCTGGTAATATGTGTAATATTTGGCTTTTGAGTAGAAGTAGTTCCAGCGGATCACTTAATGCATTCGAAATTACGGATCATGGCGTTGCGAATAAGCCGATAATCTCTCAAACCGGTGTCTCATCGCCAGCATATGTTGGTAGTATTAAGGCATCTCGTGACGGAAAGAGAATTGTACTTACTGATAAAAACTATCACTTAATGGATTTTGATCCCCGTACCGGGACAGCAACAAACCTAATAACCTTATTGACCGAGGATATGCGTGGAAATTACTTTGTTCCTGAATTTTCGCCGGACGGAAGAATGTTCTATGCCTATCAGGATGGTTCAGATAGTTCATCTCTTTACCAATATAATGTTGGGCTAGGAAATAAGGCCGCAATATTGACATCAAAGACATACATTACAAGTTGTCATGAGAGTTATTTAGTACCTAATTATCCGAAGGGATTAAAATTGGGGCCTGACGGGCAGATCTATTTCTCTAGAAATGGAAATATCGATAGGATTAGCATGCCAAATCTCTCTGGAATAGCTTGCGGTCATTCAGAATCAGTCTTCTCTAATGTAACTTTGGGTTTTGGTGGTGGTCCCAATGCGATCCCGGCATTTTTACAGGACACCACAGTTGAAGTTCGTATAGTAGATAACACTTGCTTTTCCGATTCTATTTCGTTGACTATTAAGAATAGTTCTATTTGGGGGTATAGATGGAATACAGGAAGCAACGGCCCAAGTATTAGCGTGGGCATGCCTGGAATTTATTGGGTAGGCTACCATACGCCTCCTTGTAATTACCATGTAGATACTTTTCATGTTAGCTTTCCGAATGGCAGACTACCTACAATACAGGTTAGCCCGGAATGCCGAGGATTGCGAAACGGTAATATAAGATTGGAAGGCCAAGCATATGATACTTTGAATTATCGCTATACCTGGATGCAGGAACAGGATACCTTGTCGCGGGATACAATTTTGAACCAACTGATTGCCGGAGTCTATGATCTGTATATACATACGGAAACCGGCTGTGATACCCAGTTGACAATAGACGTACCGGAGGTAGACTACCGGGTATCCTTCACCGTCGATACCCTGATATGCGAGGGCGATACCCTGCAAGCCCTTAATACGTCTGAAGAACATTTTGGGTCGTTTGGTTGGGACTGGGGCGATGGCCACAATTCGACAGCTGTATCGCCGGGACATCGCTACAGGCAAAGTGGCCGTTACACTGTGCGGCTTACCGGAACCGGCGCTATTTGCCAGGATACGGCTAGTACTACGATTACTGTAGACGCACCAATAGCACCCGGCTTAACTATAGAACCACCAGTATTATGTGCAGGAACGTCCGCCAGGTTTTACCCGGTAACGGATGCTACCCTTACCAGCTTGCAGTGGACACTGGGCGAGCATCGATTTACCCAACACCCCCCAGAACCATTGCAATATGCCTTTGACCAGGCAGGCAGCATACCGGTAAAACTGCTATTTAGAACAAGGGCCTGTCCGGATACTCCTTACGAAGCTAAGGTGCAAGTGCATCCCTTACCCCTGGTAAATTTAGGCAGTGATAGCGCCCTATGCCTGAAAGATGCGCCTATACTACTTCGAAACAGGCATGAAAATGCAACAGGGCAATATCATTATGCCTGGAATACCGGCGCCAACACAGAAAGTATTTTGGTAAATAGCCCCGGTACCTATAGCCTGACGGTAAGGGCTGAGCCCCTGGGCTGTGCGAACACAGAAAGTATTGTAGTACACCGGGATTGCTATACCGATATACCCAATGCTTTCAGCCCGAATGGCGACGGAATTAATGACTATTTCTTTCCCATGCAAAGGCTAACTAAAGCTGTCCGGCAGTTTCGGTTGCAGATAAGAAACCGTTGGGGGCAAAACCTCTTTGAAACTACTGATATAGCAGGCCGGGGTTGGGACGGACGATACAATGGCCATATGCAACCCGCCGGCACGTATATATACGTAATAGCAGTAGAACTGGCCAATGGGAGGCAAGAACAATACCAGGGTAATGTGACCTTGATAAGATGATGTTTGATGTATCACAGGTACTGTGTCTTAGGTACAGTGTATTGTTTGTTTTCCTGCGCTGGGTGTAAAAATAGGATACAAGGTTTAGGGCGAGGAATATAGAGTAAGAGAAGCATTGTCCCTATAAAATATGCTGGTGCTGAGTAGGGGCTGCTGTTAAACTCAAT
>JBEBWN010000208.1:0-7064 GCA_040392235.1 Taibaiella helva
CTTCACCGGAACGATTCGATCATAAATCTGCCCACAGCGCATCATATTTTTTGTACGCTGTTCAAGCCTTTCCGGCTTGTGTTTTAGGCGATCTCTTATTTCCACGGATTGCATCCGCGGTTAATGAAATTTAAGCCCTCCGGGCTTATTTTGTAAACCTGATACATTTTACAGCAATTACAGATGAGCCATAAAGCAAATGCGGTTCTACAGCAGCTATGGTCAGGATGATTATAGCATTTTTTTGCAATCTATACAAGGACATGTCCCTGTGAAAGAAATTGATAAAGGAACGCTACAAAACATTGCGCCATTGCGCCCTCTTTGCGTCTTGGCGAGAAATATCGTCCATCAAACTGGACCACTTTTTGGTTTTGCCTTTTCACCTTTGACTTAACAAGACATTGCCATCCGGCCTGTTCAGAACAGATGATTTCCTTGCCGCCTGAACCCTGTTGAAGGGTGACGCTCGTGATTGCCGAAGGGGTGGAATACTACCTCGCACTTGCCCCATTTCGACGGGGCTGTTATTGACAAGTATTTCAGTTTGCTAATTTTCAACTACTTGCAGATGATGTTTTAGAGCTATTATATTGCTACGGTTACTTTCTCGCTAAGGTTCCGATTTATTATCAATAGTTAATTGCACATCAACATATTGCTAATTTTGGTTTTGCCTTTTCCCTTTTAACCTAACACTAGTTTGGGACACACGGGGGCGCGTGCGCCAGCGGGAGCTTCAATGTGCTACGCTTTCCCTTGTCATTGCAAAGAACTCAATGTTACGTTATTTGTGCCTCAATGTGACACTGGAGGGCTTCCGGGGCATTCTGAGACATAAATAACGGAACACCAAGTTCTTTTAGATGGGTAATGGACAATGCCGGATATCAGCATTGTACTTTGGAAAAGTATTTAAAGTCTCAATTCTTTTGATATGCAAAAGACACTAAACTATACCGCTTGAAGTACGTTCAGGAAATAAAAATAAGAACAATTTTTGCTCAGCCTTCCCCTCTTGCCTTTGCCGTATCAGCTTGGATCACCGTTTCATGAAATTATAGCTATGTACAAAAGCAAAAGATCAAAACTAAATATAGTTTTATTAACCGACCAAGGGGTTTGCCGTACCAGATCCCTTTAGCCCGGGCTCCACGGCGTCATTCCATGCCATTCGCCGCCAATATGCGTCATACACCGCCTTCTGATGCCATTATTAGGAAGGAGGCTCGCGACGCCGCTACATTTGCTACAGCAATGGCGGTACCCCTAAGCTTTATATTTCTCATCCTTAAAAAAAGATTGATTATGGACATCAAAAGATTTGCCCTCGGCGGCTTTAAAAACCACAAAGATGACGAACTGCTGGTACGGGCTACCACCGTATTACAGGCTATGGATAATAACGTCTTTTTTGCCACGCCCGAACCGGCCCTCGCTACGGTAACCCCACTGGTAAATGACTTCCAGGAGAAACTGGCTAATTGCCGGCGCAAAGGCAGTCCGCAGGATACTGCGGCCAAGAATGCCAGCCGTGAAACTTTATGCCGTATATTAAAGCAACTGGCGTTTTATGTAAGCCAGGTGGCCAATGGCGACCTTTCTATCCTGCTCAGTTCCGGTTTTGTACTATCCAGCTATCCGCGTAATGGTAATGTGCCCGAAGTAGTGCGGGGCGTAATAGTACGCGACGCGCGCCAGAGCGGGCAAATGCGGCTCGATTTTCAGAAACAGAGCCAGGTATTACTGTACGAATACCGCTATGCCCGCGAAGCAGCCGAAGGGCAGCCCCTGGAATGGCTGGAGCCATTAAGCACTTCTTCATCCCGCGCCAATATTATAGCGCCTGTAACACCCTTTAACCGGTATTGGCTGCAGGTGCGGGCTGTTAACAGCTACGGCAAGTCGGATTGGAGCGAACCGGTGTCTCATTTTGTACGCTAAACAAGCCAGGTAAAGCCTGGCAGGCATCTACCCTGCCGGACTTTACCTACTATTCATTATTCATCCTTTCAAAAAAGATTTTATGTCCTTTACACTGCCGTTACCCCATACAGGGCTGTATCACATACCAACTCCTTATTATAACAATCGCCGTTTTATCCTCATAGCAGGTCTGATGGCAATAATATTGCTCTTCCTCCTTTGCGGTTCCCTACTACAATGGATCAACCCCGGCGCCGGGAATCCCCCGTGTTGGGGATCATTGTACTTTTTCGACTTGCTATTGTCTAGTTTATGGACCATCAACCTGCTGCCGCTTTTGGGTTTTATCGTTTCCCTGTTGACCTAACACCAGGGCAAGCTGCAAGAGAACAAGCGCAGAAGAAATCCAGTTAATCACACTTGCGGTACTCCATCAATGCTACCCGTGCCTTTTTAAGCTAAGCTATTTCCGGAACAGTGCCAGGCTGAGACGTTCTGGGGCAAAGCCGAAACTAACTGATCCTTATAAACTTCTCTACTTTAAGCAGTGTTCCCTCCGCATTGCTTATGCGGATAAAGTAGACACCCGGGGGCATACTTTTTACGTTTATAACCCTAAGATTGCCACCCTGCTCCATTATTTTGCCCTCTATGCTCGTAACCTGTACCCTTACCGGCACCGGCGCCTGTATGTTTATAAAATCGCTTGCCGGGTTAGGATATACCTTTATGCGCATTGCCATTGTTACAGCGTCATCAATAGCGGTTGCATTCGATACGGTGTAGGGAGCAGATGTATCGGCGCAGCCACTTTTATAATCCCCTACTATTACCGAATAATCGCCATTCGCCATTACGGAATAGGTCTGGCTGGTAGCTTCTGGTATCACTTCGCCATTCAGCAACCATTGATAAGTATCATAAGGCAGCATAGTGCTTAGCTGAAAACTATCGGCCGTAATAACCGGTTCCAGTTCTACACGGTGAATAACAAAAGTATCGACATGCTGCACACAAGGTGCGGTATGGTATTGCAACCAATAGGTGCCCTCGGCCGTAGCGCGGTAATGATTATCCATAGTGCCATTGCTCCATACATAATTGCTGCCGGTAGTATCGGTTGCCCGCAGTACGGTATCCACAACAGTGCAAACCGTAATGGTAGCTGTAGCATAATCGTTTACTTTTCTAACAACAGGCACCACATTGGGCAGACCATAACCTTTATCGGTGCCTGTTGTTAATATCACCACGTTAGTAGTGTATTGACAGGCCGGGCCCGCCTGGTTGGCAGCGGCAATACAACCCAGGGCCGATGGCGAACCGGGCTGAAAAAAGTATATTTTCCCATCAGGCCCTAATTTCAATTGCGAGAATGCGGCCTTACCAATTTCCGTCCTGGAATTCCGGATCTTCATCGAATCGCCCGAGCTGATATCAAACTGGTTAATTTCACCGGTAATGATGCCCGGAATATATAACTTGGTATTATCGGGTGAAAAACAGGCAGTGTAGCAGGCCAGGTCCAGCAGTAAAGGTATAGGATGCGAAACCTTCCCTGTAGCAGGATCAAAATCATATAGTTCGGCCGTAAAAGGACCGCTATTGTATCCCATTTTGGTAGCTGCCAATTTTGTACGGTCGGGCGATACCGCCAGGCCGCCCAAAGGTTCAGTGGCCAGGCCCGACCCTAATCCTACGCCCGGCGATATTACCGGTGTATGATTTACTCCGGAGGCCGTTACTTCATAGGCTTTTATGGCTCCCGCCCGGGAAGCTGTAAGCAACCATATATTACAATCATCGCCCGTCACACCGGTCATCTTCTCTGTCAGGCCCGAATCCAGGTAAATGCCCTTCTGGTTAGCAACAATGTCGCCATGCCCGCCATTTAAGCTCATATCTACAACGCTGTAATAGAGTTTGCCGGTACGCAGAAAATCCGTCAGGGAAAAAATATAGTACTTTCCCGGGTTGTCGGGCATTGACGCTATTAAGGCGCCCTGCGATGTGCTGTTGGTAGCGCTGCTCGACCCGGTATTGGGGAAAGGAGTCAGTTGTCCTCCGTTGGGCATCAACACACCCGTACTATCCCAAACCCTCGATCCTTCGGTATAGAACAGTAGCCGGCCCTTATCATCGCAAACAGAGGCTGCCGCTTCGTTGTACGCCGAACCGTCGGTAAAAGCGGTGGTGATTGCCTTAGGTGTGCCATTACTGAAATCCACACCGGCAAATTTGCCAAATGCCCATACATTTTCCTCTTGCGCCCCAACCCGGCTACAACAGGCGGTGCCCAGCACAGCAATAAGTAATAGTATTCTCGTCATAATAAACTGTTTATGAAAATTATTTTAAAAATAAATATATACAACATAAAATAGGTCAACCGATTTGCGCAAAAAGGGTGACCTGCATACAGGGTGTTTAAACGATCCGGAACAAAGATGGCCCTCTCCCGACGCAAATAAAATAGGTATGCATCCCTATTTATTCTTAAAATTCCCTAGGTATGAATCCCTGTTTTCTTCGCATACGGTCCTTAACTGTTCCCTGAAAAGAGATAAATGTTAGTTTTGTTTAACGGTAACCCAACTATAATGATGAACAGGTTGAAAAACAGTTGGCTCCTACTTTTCCTGGTAATCTATTCTGGCTCAAGGCATACCGCAGTAGCCCAGGACGATCGTAGAGCAGCTGTAGTATATGACGACAGTACCTTTTATTATGAAGGCATGGCGGTTGCAGACAGGTCGCAAACATATGAGAACGAGTACAAAAAACAGTTGGCCATAGCAGCTGCTTTATATAAAAACGGGAAAAACCAGGCTGCCGTATTCTGGTACCGGCAGATACTGAAATTGCCCAACCTCTCACAGGAACATCAGGCGCAGGTAAACGGCCTTTTATCCAATGTGTTTCTTATATTAGGCGATTACAACAAGGCTATAGAAACACATTTAAAAGCTATTCAACTTTCTAATAACGAGGCCTTCAAGGCGAAAAGCAAGATCGACATCAGCAACTCCTATATTGCCCTGCTCGATTATACACAAGCTCTTAAGTGCTTAGAAGAAGGTATAGCCACATTAACCCAAACTCGGGACTATTATTGGATTGCCCTGGGCTTAAGCATAAAAAGCAATATCTACAAGATTTACAAACAATACCCGAAAGCAATAGCCGGCTATTTACAAGCTTATCATTACCTGTCGGCACCAGACAGGCAACAAACGCAGGATAAGGCCCTGCGCGACAATACAACCCGGAACCGCAACTCTATACTGAATAATATTGCAGATACTTACCTCAGGTTGCAACAGCCCGATAGTGCATTGTACTACCTCAACAAAACCGGCCCCGAATTAGAGCAATTACCACAGGATACCAAAGCAGGCATCTATATTACCTATGCAGAAGCCAATACACAACTAAAACAATACGCAACGGCGCTCGGCTATTTTGAAAAGGGATTAACCATTGCCGAACAATCGAATATGCATTATGTAAGGGCTACTGCATATAGAGGACTTTCTACGCTATATAGCCAGCGGCAACAGTATGCCCAAGCGTGGTTGTACGAACGGAAATATGTGGATTTGTACACAGCGCAACTCTCGGAAGAAAACCGGGGCAAAATAACACAGTTGCAAACCCGTTACGCTCTCGAAAAAAAGGACAAGGAAATGGCCCGGAAAGAATTGCTGTTCAGTAAGAAACAATCGCAACTGCAGCAGCGCAATAACCAACTCTATATGCTGATAGCTATTATTACTTTGTCTACCATAATTATTGCCATCTTCTTCCGCAACCAACACAACAAAAACCGGTTTCTGAAAGCGCAATTAAAAATTTCAGACAAAGAGCACCTCATCAACCAGATAGATGCCACGCTAAAAGGCGAAGAAAATGAACGGGAACGCATTGCACAGGAGCTGCACGATAGCGTGGTGAGCGAACTCATGTCGCTGCAACTTAACTTAAAAAACATGGAACGTCACCACCCGGAATTACAGGCATCCATGTCCTACCACAATATATTATACCAAACAGAGGAGACCTCTGATAAATTGCGGCGTGCAGCCCACAATATGATGCCGGCAAAACTGAAAGAACAGGGTCTGGCCAGGACCATTGAAGCTTTTATTAACAGGATCAGCAGTCATAAGCTGCACCTTAGCTTTTTTTGTTACGGCAATAAGGTGAAACTTAAAGATAACACGGAAAAAATTTTACTCGCCACAACACAGGAGTTAGTACAAAATGTAGTGAAACATTCAAAAGCAAGCGAAGCCCTCGTACAATTGAATTATTATGATGACACGCTCGGACTAACTGTGGAAGATAATGGCGTAGGTATTGGGGAGGCCTACCGGAACAGCGAGGGCATGGGTTGGAACAACATCAGGAAAAACCTGCTGGCTGTGGGCGGCAGCCTGGACGTACAAAGTTCGGAACAGGACGGCACCACCATTTTTATTGAATTGAAACTGGACAGTGATCAGGTAAAAGAAACGCCCATTACCTGAACCACACAATATTTCATCTATAACACACATCCGGGCAGACAGCGATAAAGAACAATTATAACAATGACTATAAAAATTTCCTTGGTTGACGATCATCATTTAATCCTATCCAGCATTGAAAACATGCTGAAAGCCGCAGGCTATTTCGAGTTGTGTGGTGTGTACAATACAGGCGAAGCCTTAATGGAGGGCCTGAAAACTACCAATCCGGAAATAGTCATCATCGACTATCATTTACCCGACCTTAATGGCGCCCAACTGGCCCGGCTCATTACCTATCGCTATCCCGATATTAAAATACTGGCGCTTACCGGCTTCGACAAACCCGGCCTTTCTACCGAAATGCTCGAAAGTGGCTGCGCCGGCTACCTGTTAAAAACATCAGCCAAGGAAGATACACTTCTGGAGGCTATCCATGCCGTTTACGAGGGCAAACTCTACCTGGATAAAGACCTGAAACAGAAGTTTGCCAACAATGTGCAGAAGATGCAACGCAACCTGGAGGAGCGCCCCCGGCTCACCAAAAGAGAACAGGAAATATTAGCTTTAATTGTGGATGAAAAAAGCAGCCAGGAAATTGCCGATAAACTGTTTATCAGTAAAAAAACG
>JBEBWN010000209.1:0-7059 GCA_040392235.1 Taibaiella helva
TATTATTCATACGGTGAATCAAGACATCAAAAATATTAATTATTATATAATAATCACTATATTAATAAAATAAAAAGATAATAATTAAAATTTAATTCTTACTTAGTACAGGGAACCGTGGCAGAGGAGAAAATAAAAAAAAATGCCCCTGCTCGCCATTGCCGCCGTCATTTGAACTGTGTTCAAGTCAAATATTTTTTGAATTTGATCATTATATAAATAATTTATTCGTCGCTTAACCGCCTTTTTCATACTACGATCCTGTTCTCCCGGATGAGGGACCAATATCAGCCTATCGCGGTCACGTCAAACTGTTATATCATATCAGCTTAGTTACATCCTAAAACTATTTATATATATGCGAAAAAGCAGCTAAGAGAGTTGGAATGTTAATTCGTACCTTTACAATGTGTGGTTGGCAGCAACACCATTTCCACTCCTGGCCCATGAGCAAGCAGCGATGTTTGCTTATTTTTTGATTTATCTAATTAGTTAGTATAATAGCCAATGGAATAGAACAAATACTTTTATTCTTTACCTTTTTGATTATCTCAATTTGATTTTTGATAATGGCTAACATAATCTTAATAACATGAAAGAAAAAATGCATATCGCTATTGTAGAAGATGTTGAAGAAATACGGGAAAATATGAAGGAGTTCCTGGAAGCGCAGGATGGTGTTGCATCCGTGTGGGCAGTAGATAGCATGGAAGCTTTTTTTGAACGCATAAAAGGATCAAAACCTCCTGATGTGGTACTAAGCGATATTGGTCTGCCGGGTATAGACGGTATTGAGGGCATTCGTAGAATACACCAGCAATGCCCGGATACGGATATTATGATGCTTACTGTATTCAGCGATAATGATAAGATATTTCAGTCTATTTGCGCCGGTGCAACAGGCTATGCTTTAAAGGGCACACCTATGCCCGATGTATATAAAGCAATACTGGATATTAAGGCCGGAGGCAGCTATATGTCGCCACCGATAGCTCGGAAAGTAATGAACCATTTTGCACCCGTGCGCAAAAGTAAAATGCCCCTTACGGTCAAAGAAAAAGAAATTATACAGGCATTAACGGAAGGGTTGAGCTATAAACTTATTGCGCACAAACTTAATATGTCTATAGATGCGGTTCGCTTTCATATAAAAAATATATACAAAAAGTTGCACGTCAACAGCAAAACAGAAGTAATTAACAAAGCGTTCCGGGGCGAAATATAACACTGGTTTTGTCAGGCATACTTTATCAATTTATTACCTCATAGTTATACTTCAAGCGGTATAGTTTTTGGCTTTTGCGAGCGAAAGAATTGGGGCTTTAATAAAGGATCGTATTGAGGTCGTCTTTATAAGACGGTTTATGGTTTGCAGGTTGAAAATTCCTGGTGTAATTGCTTATAAGAACGGGATTGTTTTCACGCTAAGGCGCCAAGAAGGCGCAGAGGCGCAACGTTTTGGATCGTTCCTTAGCAAAGCATAGCTAGCCGGGTAAAGGTGCCAGCGCTGCCCGGCAGTGGGGGATAATCTGTTGTCTTGCGCATCTTTTAGGATTTTCTCAAAGGCGCGAACCTTCTTAATAATATCTATTATACCCCTTTTTATCCCGGGTATAGTATAATTGACTATTATAGTATGCACTTTGGGGTTTTGCCTTTTCACTTTTGACCTAACACTAATCCAGGTAAATATCCAGCAAACCCTCCGGCAGATTCACTTTAATTTCTTTCTTAAGGGCATTGACCTCTACGATAGTTGTCGGTATCAGGGGAATAATCACTTCCTTCTCGTTTATAAACAGGGTTGCCAATACCTGGCCCGGCGTTTCGAACAGGTCTTCGATCATGCCCAGTATCCCTTTTTGCTGGTCTATAATACGATAGCCTTTCATATCGGTCGATACTTTGTTTTGCTGTAACCGGTTAAAAAGATCAGTTTCGATATAAACCTGTTTTCCAGAAAAAAGACGGGCCTGTTCTACGGAATATACTTCGTCCAGGCGCAACAACACTTCATCGGCTGCAATCACTTTCTTTTCCTCCGGGAAATAAGGGATAAAACTGTTCTTTCGCTCTTCAATAAATATATGATCCAGCTTATTAAACACACTGCCTTTGTCAAAAACGTGTTTCAGGATCACCTTTCCTTCTAGACCATGTGTAGAAACTATTTTACCTATATAACTATATGCCATGCCTGTAATTCCGGATTTCGGGCAAAGATAAGGCGGGGAAATTGTTAAAAGTTGGGAGCTGTTCTTCAAGACGCGGCTTTTTCTTTGCTATGAACATAAAAAATGTTTCTTTTACATTTGGAAAGCTAGTTTATTAGTATACAAAACAACCATATTCAGTTAGTTATGTCGAGGCCTGTCAAAATTTTGTGGCGTGTGTTCTTAGGAGGGTTAGCCTTTTTTATCGTGACGATTGTCGCCATCACTATGGGATGGCTGGGCTATATGCCCTCTATGAAGGAGCTGGAAAACCCCGAAAGCGCAGTGGCTTCTGAAGTTTATGCGGCCGATGGCAGCCTGTTGGGCAAATATTACATTAAAAACAGGTCGAATTCAAAGTTTTCTGAAATCTCACCGAACGTTATAAATGCACTCATCGCAACTGAAGACGAACGTTTTGCCGAGCATTCGGGCATAGACGGTATTGCCGTGTTGCGGGCTATAGCTTTCGGTGGTAGCCGTGGCGGGGGCAGTACAATTACCCAGCAATTAGCACTGAATCTTTTTAACGAAAGAGCTTCCAATAAGATTGTCCGTATTTTCCAGAAGCTTAAAGAATGGGTGGTGGCTGTGAAGCTGGAAAAGAACCTTACTAATAAAGAAATCATTACCATTTATCTTAATACTGTACCCTTTGTCGATAATACTTACGGTATTAAAAACGCAGCACTTACCTTTTTCAGCAAAACGCCCGATAAACTGACCATAGAAGAGGCTGCGGTATTGGTTGGTATGCTCAAAGGAAATACGATATACAACCCGCGCAGGAACCCGGAGCGGTCCTTAAACCGGCGCAATACCGTGATCGACCAAATGCAAAAATCCAACTACCTCACTGCCGATGTTGCTGAAAAGGCCAAAGAAAAGCCATTGAAACTGCATTACCAGAAATTGGATAATCACGAGGGGCCGGCGCCTTATTTCCGCCAGGTAGTGGAACAGGAGATCAAAAAATGGTGTAAGACCCACGAAAAAGAAAATGGCAACAACTACGATCTATATAAAGATGGTCTTAAAATCTATACCAGTATCGACCCTCGTATGCAACGCTATGCGGAAGAAGCTGTAGCCCAACATCTTAAAAGTTTGCAAGTAGCTTTTGCAGCCCAATCCAGAATTAAAAACGGGACCATCTGGCAAAAAGGCCAACCTAAAGAAGTTTTAAAGAGCCTTATACAACGGTCAGACCGTTACATTGCTTTAAAAGATGACGGCTTGACGGAGAGCGAGATAGACAAAGAGTTTCGCAAGCCGGTTAAAATGAAAGTATTTACCTGGGAGAGGAAAGACCACATAAAGGATACTGTTATGTCCCCTCTTGATTCTATTAAATACATGAGGGCGTTTCTGTCGGCTGGTTTTATGGCCATGGATCCCTACACCGGTGAGGTGAAAGCCTGGGTAGGCGGCATAGACCACGAGTTTTTCCAATACGATCACGTTAATATCAGCACCAAAAGGCAGGTAGGGTCTACCATCAAGCCCCTGCTCTATTGCCTGGCTGTGGACAACGGTTACTCGCCTTGTAGATCGGTAAGTACCACTCCGCAGCAATTCTCCGGCCAGCGTAAGCCCTACGATGCCGGTGGGGCGCAATATGGCGCTATGTCTATGCGGTCGGCCCTGGCGGCGTCGATCAATAACGCCTCACTTTACCTGTTAAACCAGGTGGGCATTAATGCCTTTATCGACTTTGTGCATAAATGCGGTGTCAGCAGCAAAATAGAAGAAGTGCCTTCCATTGCATTGGGTGTATCGGATATTTCGCTGTATGAAATGTTGTGGTCTTATACTATGTTCCCTAACAGGGGTATTAATACCCAGCCCATATTTATTACTAAGATCGAAGATAAAAACGGCAACCTGTTGCAGAATTTTACGCCTATACAGAAAGAAGTGATCAATGCGCAGACCGCGCACAAGATGGTATTGATGATGAAAGGCGTTACCGAGTACAAAGGTACAGCACAGCGCTTGCGTTCGCGATATGGTCTGAGTGGCGATATGGCTGGTAAAACCGGTACTACCAATAACCAGGCAGACGCATGGTATATAGGTTATACTCCGCAATTGCTGGCTGGCGCCTGGGTAGGTTGCGATGATCGCTTCCTGCGTTTCAGCAGCACCGGCCAGGGGCAAGGTGCCGCAGCAGCCTTACCTATCTGGGCTATTTTCTTTAAAAAATTACTGGCCGATTCGAAAACCGGCATTACCAGTTCTGCCCGTTTTGTAGAGCCGCCTAATTTCGACAATTGCGGCTCATTGGGTGCCACAGGTGGACAATATTATGACGAGCAGGAAAGTGCTACGACAGACAGCAGCGGTGCAGCGCCGGTAAATGATACTTCCGAGCCCTTCGAAGAGATTCCTGCTGGTGAATGGTAATACCGCTACCCTAAATGAGCTCGTATTGTTAAGCACCAAAAATGCTTGATGGAATGGCAGATAAGAAATACCCGGCTCTCAGCTGGGTATTTTTTTACTTCTGTACCTGCAAGACAACATTTTAACAACATTTTCAGTATCTTGTAACCATACTATTTAATCCATCATTAAAAAAAGAAAATGAAAACCAGATTCACCTTTTTATTAGTTGCCCTTATGCACTTATCTATCGCCGCTGTCGCACAATCGCCGGTTAGCCGCCTGGCGGCAATAGTGGAAAATGAGTCGCAAATGCACGAAGCTGTTACGTATAACCTGTTCGATATGTCAGAGCAACGCGATATACTAATCGACCGGGAAATTGCCAATGTGTCCTATCTCCGGCTGAACAGGGAGATGCTTTCTTCGCTTATAGCCAGCAAAAATCCCCTGATAAAAATAAGCCTTCCCCTCGGAGCGGGAAAAACGTTGAACGCGGTACTCAGCGGCTATGATATCCGAGATGACGGATTTAAAAGTTATGAAAGGATGGGCGACGGACAAAAAAAAGAGATTACCGTACCAGCCGGGGCTTTTTACCGTGGCATCGTTTCGGGAGAAAATAGTTCCGTAGCGGCGTTTACTTTCAGTGATGAAGATATTATGGCGGTGATCAGTACGCCCGAAGGCGGCAACTACAACCTGGTACGGCATGACTCCGCCTCCGGTAAAACGGGAGACCTTTATCTCCTCTTTCGGGAAGCCGATATCAGGACGCCTGCTACATTTCACTGCGACCTGGGTAGCGAAACAGAGCGTATAAAAGATATGCAAAAAGAACTGTCTGCAGGCCGCAATAGTTTTACCACTTGCGCCAAACTCAGGGTTTCTATGAATGCCGATTACCTGACCTTCCAGAAAAAAGGCGGAGCCGTGAACGCTACCAATTACCTGCTGGCATTGTTTAACGTAATAGCCACTTTATACGCTAATGAAGATATTCAGATCGTATTATCGGAAACAGTAATCAATAGCGCAGCTGACGGGTACACTTTCAACAGCTCAACCGACGTGCTGAAACATTTTGGCGGTCAAGTGTACAATACCTTCCGGGGCGATGTGGCGCACCTGATTACGGCATATAATGTCAGCGGCTTTCCACCCCTGGGTGGCTTAGCCTGGTTAGCTACCCTGTGCATGCCACCTACGATGTCTTACCACCCGGATTTGGGCGACGTATGGGTCGGGCCATTTGCTATTGCCAATAATTATACACTGGACAATATACCACAAATACCCATATACTCCTGGGATGCGGCAGCTTCCACTCATGAAATCGGCCATAATCTGGGTTCGCCGCATACCCATAGCTGCCTCTGGCCAGGCGGTCCTATCGATAATTGTGCGCCCGTAGACAATGGTCCCTGTGCGGACGGTCCTGCACCTTCGACCGCAGGAGGAACGATAATGAGTTATTGCCATTTAACACCCCGGGGCACAAATTTTACATTGGGCTTTGGCCCCCTGCCCGGCGACCTGCTGCGGGAAAATATGGCTACCAACGGCTGTACAGGTACAGCCAGCCCCCTTCAAACCCTGGTTACTGCCGGCGTTTCCCGTATCGCTAACCGGCAGTGTGCCGACGGAAACTGGACTTATTATTATTACGACAATAATACAGCGACGGACGACGACGACGAAATGATTATGATGATCCAGACGAACGGACAGGATATAGGCAATGTAGATGATCGCGGCTTTCAGATCAAAATGACAACCGAAGCGGGTTATGGTTCTAATACCGGGCGCTCTGTAACCGCGCCCTATGCTACTGCCACCTGGAGAGAAGCGCAACGAAGCTGGAACATAACTTTAAGCACACAGCCGGCAAGCCCGGTGTTGGTTCGTTTTCCTTTTACAGCGCAGGATATAGCCGATATAAAAGGTTCTTTATCCACATTGAACCAAGCCAGCCAGCTTTCTGTAGTAGCATTTAATAGCCAAGCGGCAGCAGCTAATCCTGCAAATGCAGCGGCAGATGCTGTACATTATTACCAGCACGACAAGGTGGCGGGCGCTTCCAGCTGGCGATTAGGAGCTTTGGGCAATTACCAGTATGCTGAATTTTCCAGCAATTATGGCATCTTCGGCGGTAGCCTCGGCTTTAAAGAGTTGGAGAACGGTATCCGGAAAGGTATTATCAGCCCCGAAATGCTGGCAATATATCCCAACCCGACCCAGGATCATCTTTATATAATGCTTCCGGGCTCTTCTGCTTCCACAAACTACCAGCTGGCAATTTATGACCATCTGGGCAGACAGGTCGCTACCGCGCCTGGATTTACCGGCGGGACGGGGCAGGTTCGCCTGGATGTAGGTGCTCTGCCCATTGGCCTGTATAGCATTCGCTACACTGATGATAGCAACTCTTTGAGCGGCCGCTTCGTTAAACTATAATATG
>JBEBWN010000210.1:0-7051 GCA_040392235.1 Taibaiella helva
ACCTTGATATCTTGCTAAGGTGTCTTGACGCCTTGCTAAGGTACCTTGATGTCTTGTTAAGACACCTTGACGTCTCGCTAAGGTACCTTGACGTCATACTAAGCTGCCTTGATGTCTTACTAAGGTATCTTGATGTTTTACTAAGGTGCCTTGACATTGTATTAAAGGAGCGTGTACAATAAACCGTGTCAGTTGATAAAAAAGGTTCCACTTTAACGGGAGTACTCATACTCCTGTAACGTTTTTTGCTTGGCCTCGTTGCTTATATTTGTTGATCTCTTCAAATAAATACGATCATGCAACATTTTTATAAGGCATAGATACAATGGACGGGTAATAAAGGCGCAGGTACGCGCAGCTATGCCGCGTATAACCGAAGTTTTCTTGTTTCCATAGAGGGCAAGCCAGATATAGAGGCCTCTTCTGATCCTGCTTTCCGTGGCGACAAGACAAAATATAACCCGGAGGAATTACTGCTATCCTCTTTGTCTTCCTGCCATATGCTGTGGTTCCTGCATTTATGTGCTGAAGCCGGTATTGCTGTTACCAGCTACACCGATAACGCAGAGGGGGTTATGTTGGAAAATGCCGACGGCAGCGGACGGTTTACGGAAGTAACGTTAAGGCCGGTTGTCACCATTCAGGGCGCCTGCTCGGAATCTGAAATAGCGCAATTGCACAAAAAAGCAAACGCCTTTTGCTTTATCGCAAACTCAGTTAATTTCCCGGTAAAACATGCGCCGGTATTGATATGCCCATAATATAAGGCGAGTAGACCAGGTAAAGCCTTAGCGTCATGCCAAGTGTACTTTACTCCATGCTTAATTGCTTATCAACCAACTGTCGCCTTTTGGTTTTGCCTTTTTACCTCTGACTTAACACTAGCAATGTGTGTGGATGCTGTAATATTTTATAGCAACGGCTTATGGGTTACACATCACGTTTACTTTATGGTACGCAGAATACTTGTTGCCATAGGGTTGTCACCTTGGTATATTTACTTTGTACCCTGTTAAAATCTGAAAAATGCAAAAGCTAAACCTGGTACAGCAGTACAAAGAATATTTTTCCGCGAAGAAAGACCCGGAAATCGTGCATATTGAGCCGGCACAGTTCATAGCCATTGAAGGGCTGGGCGATCCTTCGGGCGAACCATTCTCCCGGAGGATCGAGGCATTATATGCAACAGCCTACACTGTCAAGTTTTCCTGCAAGGAGAAAGGACAGGATTTTGTTGTATCAAAATTGGAGGGGCTATGGTGGTTTGATGAATCAAAATATCCGGACAGCACAATGGACAGTGCCCCGGCAAAGATTCCGAGGAGTGAGTGGGCATACCGTCTGCTGATACGTATGCCTGACTTTGTAACGGAAGGGGTAATAGAGGAAGCCTGCAGGCATGTTGCGGAGCGTAAAAATATTGCGATGGCGCAGAGCGTTGGCCATTTTATATTATCTGAGGGCCAATGTGTACAAATGCTCCATACCGGTCCTTTTTCGACAGAACCTCTAAGCCTGGCCCGGATGAATAGTTTTATGCAGCAACGGGGCCTGGCGAAGAATGGCTGCCACCATGAAATTTACCTGTCTGATTTCAGGAAGACAGCGCCGGACAAGTTGAAAACAATTTTACGGGAACCGGTAAAATAGTTCTAAGCATCAACGCCCCTAGAACACGACCGGGAATTACAAGTATTAACAGATCTATAATAAAGCCGGGTTATTGTCCGGCATCAAACAACGCAGCTTCTGTTAGCTCACATATAATATGCCCTATCATAATATGGGCTTCCTGTATACGGGGCGTATCACTACTGGGGATATTAATGAGAAAATCGGATAAGTCTTTCATTGCGCCTCCCGAAATGCCGGTAAAACTAACCGTAGTGATGCCTAAACTCCGGGCAGTTTCATAGGCGTTGATAATATTTTTCGAATTACCCGAAGTGCTGAGCCCTACCAGGATGTCTCCTTTTGCGCCCATACCCTTCAGCAAGCGGCTGTACACAAATTCATAGCCATAGTCGTTGGCTACGGCAGTAAGGTAAGAAGTATTGCAATGCAGGGCTTCTGATGGCAAAGGATGCCGGTCCTGGTAAAAGCGGCCTGAAAATTCTGCGGCAAGATGTTGTGCATCAGCGGCGCTACCGCCGTTTCCACAGAATAGTACTTTATTACCCCGGCGAAACGCATCCGAAATAGCCTGCGTAACATCTTCTATCGTTTTTAGTAGCATTTCCTGTTCCAGTATCTGCTGCTTTACGGCTATTGATCTCTGTATAATATCTTTAATGCTGTTGTTCATTTGGTTTTACTTTGTGTTACCTGCAATCGATTTAAAGACAAGGATATTATTCGTATTGCTATAACAGGTTTTTAATCTTACTTAAACAATCAATTTCGTATGTGAATTGGTAATTGTGTGCTTTGCCCGAAGGGTTAAAGAATACCTGGTCCATACCGTATCGTTGCGCGCCCAATATGTCGGCTTCTATCGAATCGCCGATCATTATACTTTCAGCAATATCGGCCTTTGCCTGCGATAAGGCGTATTGAAATATGCCAGGCTTGGGCTTCATGCTGTTGCTGCTTTCTGAAGTCACTACCGTTTGAAAATAATGATCAATGCCCGAAGTGCGCATCTTTTGCCATTGAGTGGTTTCAAACCCATTCGTTATCAGGTGCAATTGGTACCCTTTTCCGCTGCAGTAAGCCAATATTTCTGACGCAAAGGGAATAAGTTGTGCCTGGTGCGGCAGCTTTTCGAGATACACGCCGCTTAATTGTTGCGCCAGTTCCAGGTCGCCGATTTTAAATTCAAGCAGGGTATGCCACATGCGTTTCCAGCGCAGGTCGTTTCTATGTATAAATCCTTTCCGGTAACGATCCCAGAATTTTTCGTTATTGCGCTCGTATGATAACCGGAAAATCTCGAAATCACCTATACCTTTTTGCGCCAGGCCAAAACCATCATACAGGCCTTTTAGCGTGACGCCTGAATTTCGCTCAAAATCCCATAGCGTGTGGTCCAGGTCGAAAAAAAGATGTTTATATTGTCTCATGTCCTTATCTTATGCGTCGGCATACCGCCTTCGCCACCTTATTGCCCGGCGGTCCGGGCTTATGTCTTCTTTTTATCTGAATCTTAATTAATTACTTCCATCACCGTACGGAAGGCCACGAATCGGCCTCCGAATTTATTGATGCCTTTTTGTCTCATCTTCGGTGCATGCTCTTTTACATAGGTCTGGTAATTTTCCACACTGTCACAATGATACTGCACCACATACGATACCCCCTCCGTTTCGTCTTGCTCCAGGAGCCGGCATAGCCTGTAGTCGCTGAAAAGACCCGTATTCATCATGTCATTAAGGTGTTCTTCCTGCATCCACTGCATCCATTGTGTTGCAATGCCCGTTTCCGCCTTTATGGTTACATTGTAGATAATCATATTTAATTCGCTTTAATTCGCTAATTTTCAAAGGTTTATTTTTTACTGATCATTGCATCCAGGCTATATTTCCCGGGGCCGGCCAAAAATAGCGTTATATAGGCGAACAAAAAAGCGGGCGCGAGTTCATGTTCCCCGAAAAACTGCCAATGGTGCACATTAAGAATCACTAACATGGTTACAATCAGGGGTATGGTAGCTAAACGGGTAAATAATCCCGCAATCAATAAAAGCGAACAGAAAAATTCTGCAAAAGTGGCTAATCCTAACGAAAGGGTAGGGCTAAGACCCATAAAACTCATAAACTTGTCTTTCCGAACGTTAAAATTGGCCAGTTTAGCCCAACCATGATTAGGAATCATTAAAATGCCAAAGCCAACCCGCAGCATAAGCATGGCCAGGTTAAACATTGTTGCCGAATAACTGTGATAAAATAATTTTTTCATATAATTTTTGCTTTAAATGTTTTGGCGGATGCTCACCCGAATCGGGCAGAAACTGTTGAGTCAAGCGCACATTATCGATTTATTAACTTATAGCCAATTGCTCATCAACATGTCTGTCCATTTTGGTTTTGTCCTTTTAGTTTTGACGCAACACTAGGTAGTTTCAAAATCTGCTGCCTTAATGCCGGGGTTTATATTGCCTGTGCAATACTATTGAAATTTATTTGTTTCCTTTTCAAGGTAACCCAAACTTCTTCATTATCATTTTCCCGGCTGATTTTTGAATTTTTGTTTAACGAAATGCGTTACTTTGAACCATGATAAAGCCACAAACACTGTCGTTCTTAAAGCAATTGAAACAAAATAACACCAAAGAGTGGATGGATAATAATCGCGACAAATACGAAGAAGCCAAGTCAGATTTCGAAGTATTTGTTGCGCAAATTTTAAGTGCAATGAGCACTGTGGAAACCTCGTTCACAGAATTGGCGCCCAAGCACTGTATTTTCCGGATAAACAGAGATATCCGTTTCAGCAAAAATAAGATGCCCTATAAAAATAATTTTGGGGCGGCATTTAGCCAGGGCGGTAAGAAATCGCCTTATGCCGACTACTATATTCATATAGAGCCGGGCGCTTCGTTTATAGCCGGCGGCGTATGGATGCCAGATGCTACTCGTTTAAAGGGAATACGGCAGGAAATAGACTACGATCTCGATGGTTTCCGGTCGGTTTTAAACAATAAGGTCTTTAAAAAACTATATACCGGTATAGACGGGGAACAGTTGAAGAAAGCGCCGGCTGGATATGCCACTGATAATCCGGCTTTAGAATATCTGCGGTATAAAAGTTTTACAGTGGGGCATGCTATTGACGATAAGGTCATTACGCAAGCCGCCTTTGTACAGACAGTAACCCAGTCGTTTACAACAATGAAACCTTTCCTTGATTTCCTGAACCGCCCGATTGCATAGAGGGAAGGTAAAAGGAGTAATACCAAGTCTAAAAGCGATGATGAATATTGGTAATTAATGGACGTTACGGTTCTTTGGATAAAAGCCATATGCCTTGCGGAGCGCCAATAAAAAGCAGCGGGAACCTTGTTGCCAACAAGGTTCCCGCTGCTTTTGTACCTTAATTATTTAGGGCGATAGCTGATGTCGAAACCAACGGTAAGCATGGCCAATTGTACATTGTACCGCTCATAGGGCTTCTCTATGATGCCCGAGGCTGTACTTTGCTGGTAATCTGGATTTAAGAAATTGCCCGGATAGTATTGTAATTTTATGGTCATCAGCGGGCGCAAATGGGCGCCCACAAAAAAGTAAGGCATGGCAGCCGGCGTCCGGTCGCTGAACCATTCATTGAACTTTGTTTTATGACTCCTTTTTATAAATCCTTTTTCTTTGTAATTGAAAGGAAAATCTATTCCACCGCCTACAATGAAGTAACTGCCATATTGTACATTACCCAGTTTTAGTGCCAGGGGAATACCAAAAGTATAGGTCCGCCGTTTTACAGTAGAGTCGGGATTATTGTATTTTTCAATAAAGCCAATATTCTTGACATTAATCCCGGTAAATAAGCCTATATGTTTATTGAAATCGTAGTTGATATTAAGCCCCAGGTGCACGAAAGCCGAAAATCGGGGCGTAGAAAATTTAAGAAACTCCCCGTCTTTTTGTTGCAGGGCGGTGCTTAAAATATAACCGTCCATACCCGTGCTGAAATAGGCTTTTTTAGTGTAGCGGCTTTTATCCTGTTCCTGGGCCTGCGAGCCAAAATGGGTAAGAGAAAGGAGTGCGGCAAGCAGCAGCGAAAAGAGAAGTATTCTTTTTGACATATAATTGGCTTTCAGATGGATAATGAACAGCAAAAATACTGTAATGTTCGGGAAATACTGTTGATACAGTTAACTTTTGGCGGCCGTATTATTGTGAATGTTGTACTGCTAATATTTCCGGAAAAAATGATTGGCATGTTAATTGAATATTATAAAAACCTGAAAAACCGGCAATGCTTTCTTTTCCGGTTGTCAAAATGTCTTAATTCCTCATGAACATTAGAGATTTTTTATTGAATAGTAATAACGATATGGAGTTTATGCCCATTGTGCCTCTTGGTGAAGTAGAGATGGAAGAGCAGGAGAAGAAGAAACTCCCTAAAGAAATACCGTTAATAGCCCTTAGAAATACCGTATTGTTTCCCAATGTAGTATTGCCGATCACTGTTTCCCGGGAAAAGTCAATTAAAGCTATTGCTGATGCTACAAAAAATGGCGGTTTGATAGGTGTATTGGCCCAAAAAGACCAGGGAAATGAAGATCCCGATGTGTCTGATATATATAATGTAGGAACGGTGGCAAAGATTGTGAAACAGATAAAGATGCCAGATGGAAATGCCACCATATTTATTATGGGGCGCATGCGCTTCAAAATAGATGCCTATACGCAACAGGAGCCTTATCTGAAGGCTAAAGTGCGTTATATGGACGATGTGTTTCCTAAGGGCGATAAGGAGTTTGATGCCATGACCTCTTCTGTAAAAGACTTATCGGAGCGCATTATTACTCTTTCGCCCAATATCCCGGTAGAAACGGGAATGATGTTGCGCAATATTGAGAACTATTCCTTCCTGGTGCATTTTATTGCTTCTAACCTGGATGCGAAGCTACCCGAAAAGCAAGACTTATTGGAGGAAGATGATGTGAAAAAGCGCACACACCGCCTTATTGAATTATTGCAGACGGACCTGCAAATGGCCGAACTGAAAAATGAAATAACCTCGAAGACCCGTGGAGAAATTGATAAGCAGCAGCGGGAATACTTCCTGCAGCAGCAGCTGAAAAGCATCAATGAAGAACTGGGTGGTGAAGGGAATGAACGGGAAATTAAAGAGCTGCAAAAGCGTGCCGAAAGTAAAAAATGGAACGAAGCCGCGCGGGAGGTCTTTAAGAAAGGTATTGGCCGGCTGGAACGGATGCACCCGCATTCGCCCGATTACTCGGTTGTTTATAATCATCTTGATTTAATGCTGGATTTGCCCTGGGGCGAATACACGGAGGATAAATACGATCTGAAAAGAGCTTTAAAGGTCCTGGATGGGGATCATTACGGCATGGAAAAGAACAAGGAACGTATCCTGGACTCATGAA
>JBEBWN010000211.1:0-7019 GCA_040392235.1 Taibaiella helva
TACGGTCTTATAATCAATAGGGCGGACTTCATGTAAGACTTTGTGGAACCATGATGTACTTCATGGCTGGTTCTTAGCGGTACCTCTTTCGAAGCTTTGAAGTTCGCCCTATTGACATAAACTAAAGCTTCTCCATTGCTTCCCGAGCTGTTGTCGTATATATTAGCCAATCTGCAGCTTATGAAACATACGTAACATTTCCATCAGGCAGCCATCATGCTTTTAATAGCAATTTGGTTATACCTGCTTCTTTGTAAGAACTCCTAACTGTAGCTTATATAAGCTCAGCAGTAATAGGCAACGTTTTGGTTACACCACGCAATAGTGTGGTGCCGGCGCAACTATTGTTTGCATCGAAAGCCTTGCAAGGGCTTCCCTTTCCTGAACCTATGCAGGTATGGGGTAGGGCATACAATGCCATTACTTACTGAAAAACTAATACTTTATGTAAATCCACGACTAAAGTAATCCGTTTTCCAGAGATAAAAAAATAGCGCTAACAAAAAAGGGGCGGGCCTGGTGGGAATGTTGCTCTTTACCACTAATAGCGGCCGGAATAAGACCGGCCGCCTCATTTATAAACAACGCAAAACAACACAATCATGAAGTTTATCTGTACATCATTGTTCTTAGTATGGGTCCTGCTATGTTCATTCTTTGCGACCGGTGCAAATCCCGGCGGGCAAGCTATGGCGGTCCTGAGATCTCTATCCTTCACCGAAAACCAAGGTCAAATCACCGATCAACACCAACAACCCCGTCCCGACATACACTACAAGTTATCGGCCGGTAAGGGCTTAAACGTTTTCCTGGGTACTGGTACGCTCCACTACGTATGGGCAAGGTCCGAGCAAAGCGGGTACAATACGCCAAAGAAGGCGCTATGGGGCACAGCTTCCGATTCTTCGGAAGCTCTTTTTCCCAGCTACGAATTGTACCGTGTAGATGTAAGCCTGCTGGGCGCTAATCCTCAGGCGCAGGTACAGCACGAAGGCTCTTTGGGTTGCTACGAGCGCTATTTCCAGCCCTGGATCAATACCACAGGTAGCAACAGCGGCGTAGTAGCGCATGCTTATAGCAAAGTAATCTATAAAGAAGTGTACCCTCATATTGACTGGGTATTGTACATCAATGCCCAAGGGCAGCTGGAGCACGATTTTGTGATACGCCCCGGTGGTCGTGTAGCCGACATACGCCTGCAATATAGTGGCGCCACTAAACTACAAGTACTACCTGATGGCAGTTTACAGGTACAAAGCCCCCTGGGTACTATTAACGAAAAAGCGCCTTATAGCTATGATGAGTGGGGCAGGGCAGTGCCTTCCCGCTACATACTGGAAAAAAATGTGCTGCGCTTTGGCCTCGACGGACCGTATACCGGTACCTTAACCATAGATCCTACGGTCGAATGGGGTACCTATTTTGGCGGTACGGATGATGAGTACGGAAGGAGCATTACCACGGCTGCTAACGGGAATATTTACGTTACAGGAAGCACGGGTAGCGCTTCAAACATTGCCAGTACCGGCGCCTTTCAAACAACATACGGAGGCGGCAGCAACCCTAACGGAGCGGATGCATTCCTTTCCAAATGGGATACAGCCGGCAACCTCCTGTGGGCAACTTACTATGGCGGCACAAGTATTGATGTAGGAGCCGCTGTAGCTTGCGATACATCCGGCAATGTGTACATAGGCGGCTACACCCGGAGCACTAACGGTATAGCCACAGCCGGAAGCCATCAGGCTGCCAAAGCCGGTACAGCCACCCGGTACGATGCTTTTATAGCAAAATTAAGCCCATCAGGCGAAAGACAATGGGCCACCTATTACGGGGGAACAAATGATGAAGCTTCCACAGCAATGGGGCTTACCTGCGACAGGTCCAATAATATTTATTGTACCGGCAATACCTCCAGCACAAGTGGTATAGCCACAGCCGGAACCCACCAAAGCGCCCTGGCTTTTGCTAACGACGGCTTCCTGGCAAAATTCAACATCGACGGTACACTCATTTGGGGTACCTATTATGGCGGCAATGGCAATGATTTTTCAACCAACCTTGTAGCCGATACCTCCGGCAATATTTATCTTACCGGGTATACCGTATCCGGTACAACAGGCATCGCCACTACCGGGGCCCACCAAATAGCATCTGCCGGAGCCGAAGATGCCTTCCTGGCAAAATTTAATCCTGTTGGACAATTGGAATGGGGTACCTATTTCGGCGGAACAGCACAAGACAGGGGCCATGCCCTTGCTGCCGTTAACAACCGGGTTTATATGGCCGGTATATCCGGCAGCGCTACAGCAATAGCTACTCCCGGCAGCTTTCAGCCAGCATTTGCCGGCGGAGCAGGCAACGACGGCTTTCTTGCCGCATTCGATGCTTCCGGTTCCCGGCTGTGGGGTACTTATTACGGCGGCACCCAAGCCGACGGCATTACAGGGATAGGTATAAATACATCCGGCAGCATTTTTATTGCCGGGCTGACACTTAGCGACAGCGGCATAAGCAGCCCGGGCAGCTATCAGCAGCAACTTATGGGTATAAGCAGCAGCGATTTATTCCTGGTTAAATTCGATTCTGCCGGTCAAAGACAATGGGGCACTTATTATGGCAGCCTCGATGTTGAACAGGGCGGCCACCTGGCACTAGATAATACGAGCAGGATCTATTTGACCGGCCAGACAGCCAGTACATCCGGCATAGCCACTCCAGGAGCTTTCCAGGCAACACTGAACGGAGATAACGATGCGCTTCTGGTTGCCTTTAACGATTGTGAAAGCCCCGTGATAGCGGATTCCATTACCGGGCCGGCAGTTGTTTGCGCCGGTGTGGAAAACAGGTATTCGATGGCCACAGTGCCCGGCGCATCACTTTATATCTGGTTGCTACCTACTGGTTGGGAGTTAATGAACGCCACAGACACAGTTATCCATCTTACGACAGATGGAAACGACGGTTGGTTGCGGCTGGTTGCTATTAGTGCCTGCGGAGGGGTAAGTGACACCCAAAGTTTTCAGATTACCGTACGTCCATTACCGGAGCCTGTTATTAGTAACAACAACAATATACTTTTCACCACTCAAACCTACAGCAGCTACCAATGGATACGGGACGAAGCAGACATCCAGGGAGCAGATCAACCTACTTATATACCTACAACAGATGGTAGCTATAGCGTAAAGGTTAGCAACGAATACGATTGTGCAAACACATCCGATACCGTTAACATTACCGGGATAGCCGTTATTCAGGAGCCCGGTATGTACCATTATTTTGCCCTATATCCCAACCCGGCAAAAGATTACGTAGTGATTAAGGCCACTGACAAAGCAAATGTCCAAATACACAGTATAGACGGACGTTTACTGAAAAGCAATATTCCTGTTAAAGAAGGCGAAAATACAATAACACTGGATGGATTGCCGCAAGGTATGTATGGGCTGAAAATAACCACAGCCCATAATGCCCTGATGTATAAATTAATTGTCCGGTAAAATTTTTGATACATGAGAAATCTGTTATTAACTGTCCTTATTGTTTTCACTACCACCAGCTCCCTTTGGGGGCAAGGGCAGGGTAATTTATGGTTTTGCTACACCAATAGCGTAGTGGACTTTTCGGGAAATGCACCAGTGTTGGGTACTCCACCTACTTCGCAGCCCACTCTATATGCTAATTCTTTTCCCGGCTATTTTCCGGAAAATGGTATAGGCGCACAAATGGCTATTTCCGATGCGGCGGGCAACCTTTTGTTTTTTATGAAAGTAATGAACTATGGTGGTAGTGGTAACTACGGTATATTGGGGCCGCTCTATCCGGCGATGCCAAAAATATTTGACCGTAACGGGTACTCAATGCCCAATGCGGATATAAACGCTATCTACGATGATATATCGGAGCTTCCACTTATTATACCCCATCCGGGTAATGCCAGCCTGTACTATGTATTCTATACCCTTAATGGAGGGTTGCAATACTGTGTGGTGGATATGACCTTAAATAACGGATTGGGAGATGTTGTAGCCGGAGAAAAAGATGTTTTGCTTAGTGACTGGCGCACAATAAACGAGATAAAACTCGCAGCAGTGCAGGGCTGTGACTGTATCTGGTTGGTAGTCCGTTCCACAACTTCTAATCAATACTATAGTTACCGGATAGACACAAAGGGTATTAACCGTATTCCGGTTGTGTCTGACTGTGGTTTGTTACCTTTCCGTGATTATCATATCATTTCTATATTTGATGGTGTAAATGTGCGTATAGGCGCTCAGGGTGGTCGGTTGTCCGCCTCTAAGGATGGCACGATGCTCGCTACAGGAACCAGGAGAGGGATAGAGCTATATGACTTTGAAAAATGTAGCGGTATCGTAAAAAATCCGCGCCTGATAGATACTTTGCCTTTTTGGGGTATTTGTTTTTCTCCTAATGGCTCCAAAGTGTATGCCTCCCAACTTTACCCCTTGCCTTATTACGGACAGCAAGGGGAGGTTTACCAGTTTGACCTGAACAGGGCGACACCTGCAGCAATTACCGGCTCTAAAACATTAGTGCTTTCCAACCAGGTAGAAGCCTGCTGGAATCCTCTATTGGGGTGCTATTGTGATACGAGTTCCTCCCTTTTAGGCGATCTGAGATTGGGGCCTGACAATAAAATCTACGTCAGCAACGATAAAAGACATTGTTTATTTAGTATATCGGTCTATCCGCCTAATGTGCCAACCAATCCTGATCATACCCTGCATGTGATACATAACCCTGATGCATTGGGAATGGCCTGTAATCCGGAAATGGATTACCTAAAGCTCAATACACCTATGGGTTACGGGCTTGGAGGCTCCTATATGAAATCTCTGATGTACCTGCCCTATACAGTAGTCGTACCACCTCTACCACCAGATACGGCTGCCGGACTAAGCCTCCCGGTTAGGGTATGCTTCGCAGATAGTGCCGGTCTTAAAGCCCCGGAAGGGGTAAGCTGCCCTGTATGGGATAATGGCGATACAAAACCAGTTAGAACAGTAGATAGTCCGGGTAAATATTGGGTAAATTATTTTAGAAACTGTACTAATACTACCGATACCTTTCGCGTAACCTTTACGCCGGTACCCAAAATGCCCTGGTTGCATTACGGTTGCCCCGGAGAGGGAACTATCCATATCGAGCAGCCGGATAGCAATAACACTGTTTATGAATATATATTGCATAGTAATACCGGAAGGGTCGGCTCTGGTAGCTCGGCAAGCGGGTACCGGTTCGCCGGTTTGCCTGCCGGCCATTATACCCTGCAAATAAAGTCGGGCGATTGCGATACTGCATTAGCTTTAACTGTCCAGGAGTACCCGGTACCGGAAATTGTTACCCATCCTGCAGATACCCTGATCAGGTATGGCGATAGCATACAGCTACATGCAAATGGAGCTAATTTGTTTACCTGGCTACCGGCCGGCCTATTGGATAACGCTATCCAGGCTGAGCCCTTTGCCCGCCCTTTGCAGCCCACGCTTTTTGAAGTAATAGGCATAAACCAATACGGCTGCAGGGATACGGGCTATATCAATGTTCGTATCGACTACCGCATGGCCGAATTAATACCTAACGCTTTTTCGCCGAATGGGGACGGGCTGAATGATGTATTCAAAATAGAAGGTATGCGGTACCAGAAAATAGGCATATTCAAAATATTTAACCGCTTTGGCCAGGAAGTTTTTTCCACCACTAATCCTGATCAGGGTTGGGATGGTACCTATAGCGGTAAAGCAGGTGATGCCGGAACATATTATTACTTAATACAGCTTCACTACCCTGACGGGTTAACCAAAACATTTAATGGAGACGTAATACTGGTTCGCTAACTGATAGTAAAACAAAGCCTGATGCTATACAGGCATCAGGCTTTGCACACTATCAATACCCGTTGTTAACGCACTACAATTTGACCGTACAATACCTGGGATTTCATTTGTATCCTTACGGTATATACACCTTCTTTCAAACCGTTAACAGGAAGTTGCACCTGCTGTTCGCCGGACACCCTTACCTCGGTAGCAACGCTGCGCAATACGGCTCCGGTCACTTTGTCCAGGATAGCGATGGTCACCTTTCCGGCTGTGGCGGCCTCGAAGGTAGCTAAGGTGCTATATACAGCAGGGTTAGGTGCAAAGCTGACTTTGGACGCTTCGGCTTTTAATAGTTCAGGCGTACAATAAATCGCATTTTGGGGGCAAACTTCAATCCATGTAAACAAATTATCAAACTGCACTGCTCCCCGTTCATCATATATGCTGGTAAAGATATCCGGGGCAGTCAGATTTGTTTCTTCCGTCAACACAAAATCGGGAGAAAATTCTATGCCACAATAATCGTCACAAAAACTTTCATCATATCCTAGTGTGACCGAAGTAACCTGGTTGCCTGTTTCTTCGCAGCCAAAACCACTTCCTGTAAGCCAATTCAACATGGAAGTGTTACACCCCCCGGCTGTAGTCCAACCAGGGGCAACACTTGAAGGAGAAGCATTAAAATTAGTGGTGTTCTGGTAGAAAGAATTGAAGGAAAACTGAATGTCATTTGTTCCAGTTTTGGCAATACAATCTCCCCCATCAATAAACAGTCCATTGTTGGGCCAGCCGGCAATTATACTATTGTACACTTCTGCATCCGCATTATTGCCAATAGAGATACCATCTTTAAAATCGGTATTGAGGGTACCGGTATTGCAGTAAGCTGGCCCCAATATAGTACCATTAGTCATATAGAAATGCGTAATAGGCGTTGCTGTAGCGTTACTGATATTATTCTCTACCTTAATACCCCAGGATCCATTGCTGTAGTGAGCATTGGCATTATGCCGGTTTTCAAGATAGCCCGAAAGCTGCACCTGTGCTCCATAAGAAACAAACAAACCATTTTCTGCATTATCCTGGGTTACCATTTCGGTCAACACCGGTTCACCTCCTATGATATTAATACCCGTAAGGCCACCGTTCGTTACCTGGATGTTTTCGAGCGTT
>JBEBWN010000212.1:0-6978 GCA_040392235.1 Taibaiella helva
ACTGGGGGATGCACCCAATTGAGTTTAACAGCAGACCCTAATTAGGCACAAAGATCCATTGGTATTTCTTGTATTCCCTCTTCGATGCCGATTGATCAATATAGAACGACATAAAGAAGCCGCATTAAGCTTTTAGGTTTTGCCTGTTCACCCACCCCAACTACTTATAAGCTACCCCTCGTAAGTAAATGCCAGGTTCAGCGTAGTATCTGCCGGGTTAGAGTAATCCGTTTCGATGCCGCCTTTCAAGGCAGCCAACATCTGCAAAAAATCGTCCCAGCCAGCGACAGGGTAAGCGGAAGGCCATTGCCGCACGTCATATAGTTCTGCCACCACATATAGTTCTTCATCATGCCAGTTCAGCTGTAGCAAACAGCTTTCCGGAGCGGCCGATTGTTTGATCATTTCCAATAGCTGCTGAATAATCCGGAAGATACCCTTTTCTTTTTCCGGGTCCAGGCGGGTAGCTGTTCCGTAGGCCTGGAAGTCAACCCCGGATAATTTAGCAATTTGTCCACAATATACACGCACGGCCTCTTCCAGGCCTCCCTTCAGCAGCATATCCGGCAGAAGGACATGCGAAGTATTCCGTATATTCTCTGCCGTAGTGTCCAACAATTTTAATACTTCATGAAAATTTTCGTCGTTTTGAACACCGTATTTTTTCCTGATAAAATTCAGGTTTATGCGCGACACCGCCAGCATACTGCCTATCCCGTCATGCAATTCCATAGCAATACGTTTCCTTTCTTTTTCGGCACTGTTGACCAAGGCCTGCAAGCCCCTGCTTTCCATTTCCTTTTCTTTTGCACGCATCTGTTCAGCAAGGAAATCCTGTTTGCGCTTCCTGCTCTTCCGGTAGACCAAAAAGAAAGCCAGACCACCCAGCAACACCAGGGCGCTGAAAATAAGGATTACATTCTGTAAAAGAAGCTTTCTTTTCAACCCTGCCTGATCTAACTGTTGCATATACAGCTCCTTCTGCTTTTTTTACCAGACGAAGCGGTTTTCCATCAGGGTAATTTTCCCCGCCGCCTCGCCACTTTTTAGTTTTTCCTGCGAAGATTCCATCATGTGATGAAAATAGAGCGCCTTATCATAACGCTGCGTTTGGGAATACAGCAAATTCAGCTGTTCCTGTACCTGTGGAATCAGGTAGGCGAGATTGTAGACTAACGCGCTGTCCAGGCCCCGTCGCAGGTATTCTTCCGCCTTTTGCCATCTGCCCAGCAGCCGGTTATACAGCCCCAGGCGTCCCTGTCCATGTGCACGCTCCTGGGTAGTCAGAGAGGTATTTTGATACAGCTTTTCCAGTTCATCGAGGAAATAAGCAGCGGAATCTTTCCGGCCAAACCGCACATAAGCAGGAATAATGCCGGAATAGATATTAATTCTCATCGTGGTATCGCCTGCCGGCACATAGTCGAGGGCCCTCATATTGCACCATAAAGCAGAATCGGGTTTAGCCGGCTCGCTCATATACAACGAAGACCTGAGATTGTAGGTATTGGCAATATTAAAAGAATCGCGCTCCAGCAAAGACATAGCCAACGCTTTATCAATATAATACCGGGCTTTGGGAGTGTTGCCCAAAAGATTCCATATCATATACAAGCCTACGTGGGCATTGTTATAAATGCTGAGATCGCTTTCTTCATATGCCCGACCCCCTTTACCCCCAACGCCGCCGCCATTTTTCAACTCGATGGCCCGTATAGCTTTAAGGTAATAATCCACTGCATCATGGTAGGCTCCCAGGTAGATCAGGACATTGGCTCGGTTATTGAAATAACTTTGAATATAAGGAAGCTGAAATAAAGTACAATAGGTAATGCCAACCTCTTGATAATACAAGGCCTTCCGGTAATCGCCTAAAATAGAATGGGCTTCAGACAGGATATTGATGGCTCCGCCTATGCCGGGATAAAACCGCAGTGCATAACTGCGTTGCAATAACTGCCGGGTTAATGCTATAGTCTGCCTGGGATGACTGATCCTGTTGCGCATACAACTGTCCAGGAGCATATTTATTGTCGCGGTATCCAGTTCAGCCGGTAAAGTGTTCCGTATAAGCATCTGTTCCTGCGCCGGGAGCTGCCCGGCAACCAGTAATATAGATACCCAAACGGATACAACAATTTTGCTTAATAATTTACCCATCTCCCGAGTTTACCCTACAAATGTAATAAAGTAGACGAGCCGGACCGGTAGGGTAAACCCTACTTTTTATTTGTAGGGAATATCCTCTAAAAAATACAAACCTGATCAAATACCTTTGAGACATAGAAACACTCTGCAGGAAGCGTTTTTTTCCCCATAAGCCCATCTCTTTTTTCTGGTATCATTTCAAACAGGATTTCTTTATGACCAATTCAATGTACACACTACTTCTTTTGCTTGGATTGTTGCTGGGTAATACCAGGGCAACAGCGCTGCCCGGAATGCCGCAGGATGCGGTAAGCCAGGGTAAGGGCATACCGGCCCGGCAAAGGACTTTTTTGGAAAACAAGGGCCAAATTAAGGATCAATATGGTAATGCCCGCCCGGATATCGATGTTCAGCTCCGGGATAAAGGTATGAGCCTCTTTATCGGCAACGGGAAAATACGTTACCAACTGGAGCGGATGCTGCCCGGCACAACAGCAACCGATCATTATAATCAGCCACTCTCCTACTCTTTAGAAACATACCGGGTAGAGTTGACTTTATTAGGCGCAAATCCGAAAGCCACGTTGGAAAAGTTATCGCCCACTGCTATAAAAAATCGTTATTATGGAACGGGCATCCCCGAGCAGGGATACACTGCCCGGGGATACCAGAAACTGGTGTACAAAAATGTGTATCCCCAGATCGACTGGACTATTTACATCAAAGAAGAAGGTATAGAATACGATTTCATCGTACACCCGGGCGGCAATGTAGCCGATATTCGCATGGAATACCAAGGCGCGGAGAAGCTGCAACAGAATGTTACCGGCGGTCTTACCATATCTACGCCGCTGGGTACCATACAGGAAAGCCACCCGGTTACTTACCAGGAAGATGGTACGGTCATCAGCTCAAACTTTGTTGTAGAAGGCAATACGGTAGGATTCCGCACGGCAGCTCATAATGGTAAGATAACGATCGACCCCCAGGTAAAATGGGGCACTTACGTTGGCGGAAACTATATGTTTGACGATGTGATCAGCCTTATAACCGATAGTAAAGGAAATCTGTATTGCAGCGGTCAGGCTTCTTCCTCAAATATTGCCACGGCGGGTTCCTTCAAAAATACCATCGGTGGCATTGTCGACGCCTTCCTGAGCAAATTCGATGCTGATGGAAAACAAATATGGGGTACTTATTTCGGTGGCCCCGGCCTGGACCGTGGTTATGGTCTCAGTATCGACAGCCTGGACAATGTTTATCTTTATGTACTGAACCTTGATGGAGCGGCTGGCCTGGCTACCGCTGGTGCGCATCAAACCACTGCAGGCGGTGGTTGGGAAATAATCCTGGCCAAGTTTAACGAAACCGGAGAGCGTGTATGGTCTACCTACTATGGCGGCTCCCGCGATGAAGGTTGGAGCGGCATGAACACTATAAGAGTGGTAAACGGAAGCCTCTATGTCTATGCCAGTACCAAAAGTCCGGATAATATTGCTACGCCGGGAGCTGAAAAAACAACCATCAACAGCACCGAAAATTTCTTCCTGGCTAAATTCACCCTCGATGGGCGCCGCATCTGGAGCACTTATGTACAAGGATCCGACAGCGCTTCCATTCACGCCAGGGGTATGAGCAGCGACTCGAAGGGTAATATCTACCTCGGAGGTCATGTGTTCGGCGGTAAGGGCTGGAGCACTACCGGAAGTCATCAACCCAATGTTGGTTCTAATAATGCTTACGATGCAGTATTGCTGAAATACGACTCCGCGGGAAAAAAAGTATGGGGTACCTATTATGGCGGTACAGCTCTTGAGTTCTGTAATACTATTGTATGCGATAAAGACAACAATGTGTATATGGCCGGAACAACACAAAGCAGTAATGATATTGCTACAGCTGGCAGCATGCAACCGACCATCAAAAGCACAACACGGGCTGATTACTTTATAGTTAAATTTGATGAAACCGGTAAACGCCAATGGGGTACGTACCTGGGGGGCACGGAGAATGAATCGAACCCTATACTGAACATTATGAATGACAATAGTCTCATGTTAAGCGGCAATACTACCAGTTGGGACATTAAAATTACTGACGATGCCATTCAAAAGCTACATGGAGGCGGCGCTACGATAACAGGAGGTGACTGGTACCTGGCCCGTATGGATAGGACAGGCAATATATTGTGGAGCAGCTATTACGGTGGCGGTGGCGACGATGTGGCTTATTTCTCACACATTAATGGCGCAGATATGTATGTAAGCGGCAGCACCAACAGCCCAGCCAGCGTAGCCACTCCCGGCAGCCACCAGGATACTTACGGCACACCCTTGATGACTGCAGGCCTGATGGCCAAATTCTGTTTTTCCGAAATACCCGTTGCAGGGTATATAAACGGACCGGACAGTATATGTGCCAACCAATTGAATACTTATAGTATTGCGGATATCGGCGACGTAGAAAGCTGTATCTGGACATTGCCCGAAGGTTGGAGCGGATCCAGCACAGGATTGAGCATAGATATCAGCAATAACGATCAAAGCGGCAGTATTGCGGTGCAAATAATCCGCTGCGGCGATACCAGCGTGCCCAGCCTGCTGCCGGTACATGTTTTGCAAGCTACGGAAGCAATTATTACGATTGACGAATTTACGCTGGGAACGGTTAATAAGCACAGCAATTACCAATGGATGTTCAATGATGAACTGATTGAAGGCGCTACACAGGAAACCTATACGGTAAACGAAAATGGAAACTACCGTGTAATCACTACAGATGCTAACGGATGTACCGATACCTCAGATGTGTATAAGGTCACTAATGTGAGCATTGAAGGCCATATGGTTTATCAGCCCGTACGAATTTATCCTAACCCTGCTACCGATGCACTCTACATACAAGCCGCCGTTCCGGTATTTACTACTGTTTGGGGTATTGATGGTAAAGTCATGATCCGGGATGCCGGTACAAAGAAATTAGATATTAGTAAATATGCTGCCGGCGTTTACCTCATCCAGGTAAAAGATACTGCGGGTAATATGCTATATAATCGTAAATTTGTTAAAATGTAATCATCCGGGAAGCATATTCCGTGTGGAAATATATTCCTTCATCCCTATCTGCCCCGGCATGCCGTGGACAGGTAGGGATAAACCTTTAAACCCATGGGCCTAAAGACGATTTCACATGACCAGACGACTACTTTTTAGCCTGTTGTTGCTGACCGGCTTTTTTCGGACAGGCACCGAGATTTATGCACAATTAGACCAGGTTTGGGCTTTTGGCCGGCATGCCGGCCTTGATTTCAGCAGTAATCCTCCCCGCGGTATAACTACCGCGTCAGAGGGACATGAGGGTGCGGCTTCGGTATGCGACAGCAATGGCAACCTGCTGTTTTATTCAGAAGGTAGCTATATATGGAACAGGAATCACCAGTTAATGCCAAACGGCAGCGATTTGACCGGTTTAGGCGAAGGTATTACGATCAGTACCACTCAGGGCGTATTAATCGTACCTATGCCGGGCAGCGACCATTTGTATTATGTATTTTCCATTGGTTCAATAGAATTCAGCGGTTCGGGAAGGATGTGGTATAGTATTGTGGATATGCGGCTTAATAATGGCCTGGGCGATGTGGTACAGGGCAAAAAAGGTGTCGAATTTGACAACAATCTTACCGAAAAAATGATCGGCATACCGGGCAACGATTGTAATGTATGGCTGATCGTTGTTCCCCAACGTGGTGCACAGGTAAAGGCCTACAATATTGGCCTTGATGGCATTGCTACTAACCCGGTTATTTCTGATGTACTTCCGCTTTCTATTATGGCCATAGCGGGATGGCTGGAAGCCTCGCCTGACCGGCGCAAAATTTTCCTGGATACAAGATTGTACGATTTTAATCCGGATAATGGTACCCTGAGTAATCCTATTTCTTTTCCCGACACTTACAGCTACGGCGTCTGTTTCTCGCCGGATAATAGCAAGCTTTATCGTGCACAGCTTACGATGGAGCAATTTGACATCAGCAGCAATGACTCTGCAACGATCATGCGCTCCCGCTACCGGGTAACGGATTCGGCACTCACAATGCGCAGAGGACCTGATGATAAAATATACGTAACAGGCCCCAGGGGCGATCGCCTGAGCGTAATACAGCAGCCCAACCGGAGCGGTGCCGCTTGCCAATACGAACGCGATGTGGTTAGCCTGCAACCTATGACCAGTACCAGTATGTCGTTGCCCAATTATGTGCCCATGGCGCGCGACCGCTACAATGTTATCAGCCGGAACATGTATGACACCGCCTTCTGTACACGGGAATATACCTTGCAGGCATTGGGGAATAATACTTCCCGGTACACCTGGAGCACAGGCGATACTTCCGCACAGATCGCGGTTACCCAAAACGGTACCTATTGGGCCCGTTACGAGGTAAGCTCTATTTGTACCTACGACACTTATATTGATACTTTCCATGTGTACTTTGACACGGTGCCGCGCCTGCGCGCTACCCGGCAAGACAAAGCGCTTTATTGTCCCGGCGACACGCTGGTCCTGGCTCCTGCACATTCAGGCGGCAGCCATTACCTATGGAATACCGGTATGCGGGGTACTCATATTATAACCGGGGATACCGGTGTCTTTTGGGTGGCATACGAGATGGATAGCCTCTGCACTGTTAATGCCGATACCTTTATCGTAGGCTATAGCCGCGAAAAATTACGGCTTGACTTTAGCCTGGACAGCCTGGCCTGTGTACAGGAACTGCTGACCCTGGAAAATCTTTCCGACAACCGCTATCAAAATTTCAATTGGGATATGGGC
>JBEBWN010000213.1:0-6973 GCA_040392235.1 Taibaiella helva
TGTTATGCGGTACCATTCCTTGGTTGTAGAGGAATGGCCGGAAGAAGAACTAATGGCACTGGCCTTTTCGTCAGAGGGTGAGTTGATGGCTATGCATCACCGGTTATACTCCTGTACAGGTATTCAATTTCATCCGTAATCTGTATTAACAGAACCCGGCATGGATATATTGAGGAACTGGGACCGGATGTGCGGGGAAAGAACCAGAAGCCTGGGTAAAACATATTAATACCTGGTTGTGTTGGTTTCTTGAGGGAACCAATTTGTGTACTTCTTTATTTAAATACAATGAAAATAGCAGTTGCCCAACAGAACTATCATATTGGTAATTTTGAGGCGAATACAATGAAAATTATTTCAGCGATCCGCGAGGCGAAGGTAGCCGGAGCTGACCTGGTTATATTTAGCGAACTAGCGGTGTGCGGTTATCCGCCCAGGGACTTTTTGGAGTTCGATGACTTTATTGAGCGCTGCCTTATGGCAATTGATGAAATAAAAGCCGAGACAGAGCAAATTGCGGTACTAGTCGGAGCTCCTTCCAGAAATCCTAAGCCGGAAGGTAAGGACCTGTTTAACAGCGCTTATTTTCTATATCAAAACGAAATTAAACAGGTTGTTCACAAGACTTTATTGCCGAATTATGATGTTTTTGATGAATACCGCTATTTCGAGCCCGGATACAGCTGGAACATTATCGACTTTATGGGCAAGAAGCTTGCCGTAACAATTTGCGAAGATATCTGGGATGTCGGCGATAATCCACTATACCGTCTACAGCCAATGGAGCAGTTGAAAAAACAGCGCCCGGATATTATGATTAACCTGAGCGCCTCACCCTTTGATTATACACATGCTGCGAGCAGGTTGGATATTGTTCGTGAAAATGTTGCCCGGTATCAATTACCTATGGTTTATTGCAATACCGTGGGTTCGCAAACGGAAATTGTCTTTGATGGTGGTTCTATGGTATGTGATGAAAAGGGTACTGTTATACAGCAACTGCCCTACTTCAAAGAAGATTTGGCTTATGTGGAGTGGACAGACAAGGGGTTTATCCAGGAGGATAGGTCACTACCGGTCGAAAGGGAAGAATGGACTGAGGGTAGTAGATCATTTCCTGGATTCGATCCTGGAAAGAATATTTCCGCAATTCATGAGGCCTTAGTACTCGGCATACGCCAGTATTTCGAAAAAATGAGATTTCAGCAGGCCATTGTTGCCTCTTCCGGCGGTATTGACAGCGCAGTTACCCTCGCCTTGGCCTGTGAGGCTTTAGGCCCGGAAAAGGTGCAGGCTTTGTTAATGCCATCGCAATTTTCTACAAGTCATTCGGTTACAGATGCAGAACAACTGTCGCGTAACCTGGGTAATCCTTACCAGGCTATAGCTATAGAGCCCATTTTTTCGCAGGTGCAAAAAAGCCTGCAACCCATTTTTGCCGATCTCCCTTTTAACGTGGCAGAAGAGAATATACAGTCGCGTATCCGTGGTCTGTTGGCTATGGCGCTCAGTAATAAGTTCAATTATATTCTACTCAATACTTCCAATAAAAGTGAACTGGCTACCGGATATGGGACACTGTATGGCGATATGGCAGGTGGACTGGGCGTATTGGGCGATCTCTACAAAATGCAGGTCTACGCTCTGGCACGATATATTAATAAAGACCGTGAAGTTATACCCGAACATATTATTACCAAGCCACCATCGGCAGAGTTACGACCAGGGCAGCTAGATCAGGACAGTCTTCCCGATTACGCCATCCTGGACGCCATTTTATATCAGTACATTGAACGGAGGCAGGGTGTTCAGCAAATGCTGGCCATGGGGTTTGAAGACGCCTTGGTGAAGCGTATTCTGCACATGGTCAATAGAAATGAGTATAAACGGAACCAATTCTGTCCTATTATCCGGGTATCGCCCAAGAGCTTTGGTATAGGGCGACGTATACCTATAGTCGCAGAGTATATAGTGTAATTGATTTATTCTTGCCATTATTTCTTATCCGGAGCCAACTTTTCCGGACTGGAGTCTTTATCCTCACTTTTGGGCGACGCCGGCATTTCATCCAGCGCGGTGAAGTCGATTTCGTTTTCCCAGCCGGCTTTGAGCGTAATTTCGTTGGTGTGCGGTATTACTATTTCCGGCTGCTTTTTCTCCAGCAAAATACCCGGATCCCATTTACCGTTCCCATTCTCGTCAATGAAAATGCTCATACTATAAACGCCTGGTTGTAACAAAGACAAGCGGACAATAGAATCAACAATGCCTTTCTGGTATACAGAATCAGTTTTAAAGTAAACAGAAAGCCGGTATTTTTCACCTCTGTACAGCGGAGGTATATTAATTTTCAGCGTACCATAATCTTCCTCGCTTTTCGTTTTAAAACTATACTTTCCCGGCAGTAGTTCTTTTCCGGAACTGTCTGTAGCCCATCCTTTTACTAACCTCAATGTATAAGATTTATTGCCCACCCATTGAGGCGTTATATGAATGGCATTCGAATCTGCTGCAAATCCATGAACAGCCTCTATTTCAACCTCCTCGTCCTCATAACTTAAATAAATCTTTCCTGTATCTATATTGTTTACTGAAGTGTATAGATCAATGGTCAGAGGCTTTGTTATCTCAAATGTGCGTACGTTTTTATTGATTGTGTCCACGTTTACACGGTAACTAATATCATTTTTCCCAACTCCTCCTGCACGTTTCCGGAGCGAAAATTTTCCCTCACCAGCCGTTTTATCCTCAACAGAAAGCGAATCGCCAGTCTTATGCGCTGCAGAATCTATTGCTTCTTTAAACAGGTTCAACCGGTATAGCGTGTCAGAATGAATACCAGGAAGTACCGGGTAGTTTAAGAAACCGACTTGCTCTTCGCCCGGATCATACAGATAATTATTGTTTGCATCCTGAACTGCATAAATGCGGAAAGGTTTATAAGGCAGTGATTTTATAGAAAAGCGCCCCCGGGTATCCGTTTTCAACGCATATAAGGGTTTACTTTTCACCACTGCCGAGTCGGGCTCCGTATCTGGATACAACATGATTAACGCATTGGTATCAGCTTTGCCGGTACGGGCGTTTACAATATAGCCATTGAGCTCCAGCGAGTCGAAATAATTGCCGGTACTAAACAGGTAGACAAAATTTTTGTAAGGGGTGGCTTCCCGGTTATCAACAAGTGCATCGCCCAGATCAATCCGGTATGTTGTGTTTGGTTGCAATAAACTATCTACTATTTTAATTTCTACGCGTCGCAGGTAAGAGATTACCGTGGGTTGTATAGATAAGAGCGGGGAAAGCTGCATATATTTATTCAGATCCTTTATTTCCATAAACTTATTAAACTTAAGTTCAATAAGTGAAGGGCGAATATTTAATGCAGAATCTGCCGGAGATATGCTCAGCAAAACGGGGGGCGTTTCATCCTTTTTACCACCTTCAGGGGGAACAATATTGGCACATCCCGCTGTCAATAATCCATAAAAAAAACTGCAGCATAGCAAAAGAAATAGTGTTCGCTGGTTTCGCTCAAAAGAAATGTACAATGTCCGGTTTTTGCGTCCAAAATTAATACTATTCCACCAGTTTGTCCTGTTGGGGAAAGACATATGTTGTCCATCTAATGACGATCTTTACCCCATTCTTGCAAGGCTAAGCTATTTTCGCGTACTTTGCCACCTGTTTTTACGTTAACTTTTGATGAAGAATTTCTACGCTAAGCATCGGAGTCTTAAATCTGATTGGGAGGAATGGACTATTGTACTATGCTGTATAGCGATGCTTGCAGGAATGTTCTTTTCAAGAGTTTTATTGTCTGGCGCCATGTTATTGCTGTTCTTGAACGCATTACGGCCTGGTGTATTCCGTCGCAACCTGGATGCCTGGAGGCGTGATACTTTTAGTTGGTTTGCCTTGTCTTTCTGGACTGTCTATGTCGTTTCCGGTTTATGGAGTCAGAATACTGCTTTTTGGTGGGCCAGTGTGGTAAACAAAATTCCTTTTGTTATTTTGCCCTTCTCCCTGTTGGCTGTACCTGCTTTACGCAAAGCGGGGTTTCAAAAGATGATTATCCTATCCCTTATAATCATGCAATTGGCAATTATTGTATATAGTATAGGGCAACTTATGTTGCATAAAGAGTATTATTTACAGGGATACCATGTGTCTCAGCCCCTGGCAACAACCCGGTATGGCGACCATATCCGGTTCAGTTTGTCCTTGGTCTTGTCTATATTAATGTCGTTTTACCTGCTTTTCGACCAGAAAAGGGAAACTGTTTCTACTGGATTAAAAGTCTTTCTGTACTTTGTAATAGTCCTGTTTTCGTTATATATCCATGTTCTGGCGGCTAAGACGGGTCTTGTTTGCTTTTACCTGATGGCGGTTTGTTATACCTTTGTTCGCCTGTTCCGTTATAACAAATCATGGGCGTTTATACTCACGGCGTTTATTTTGGCGCTACCGTTTGCGGCTTATTATGTAGTGCCTACTTTCAGGACAAAAATGGAATATGTCTTTTATGAAATAGGCAAAACCAGGCAAAATCAAAGGTATGACTATACGTTAAGCGATGCGGGTAGGATGATTACCTATCAAATAGGCCTTACATCCATAGCGGCTCATCCAATTATGGGTGTCGGTGCTGGCGATTTGATGGATGAAATGCGTTTGGGGTATAACGAATCCTATCCGGAAGTATCGGTCGATCAGCAGTTCGGCCCTATCAATCAGGTATTGTATACAGCTCTATGTGTAGGGATACCTTTGTCGTTTTCGTTATTAGGTATGATATGGACTTCGTTCCGTGGCAGAGGTAGACTACATCTATATCTCGGTATTACAGCTTTGTTAATGTTTTTTAGTGTAATGGTAGAGAGTATGTTGGAGCTTCAATTCGGTGTATTCACGTATCTGTTTTTTATTTTATTCTGGAAATCTGTTATCAGCGGTGAGCAACGACCGGGTTAAGCTACTATAATTCATGATAGTTAAAGAGAAATCAGTAACATCTTTCTGGTCAATAAAATTGCAGGAACATTTTTCTTGCCTCTGCTGTATTGCTATGATGGCGGGCCTCCTGTTTTCCCGGAGTTTATTATCCGCGGCTATGATACTGATGCTTATCAATGCCTGCCATCCTGCTAAAGTTGTAATAACCTGGACGTCTTTTAAGCACAATATATTCGCCCAGGCTTCCGTAGCATTTTTTTCAGTCTATTTGTTTTCTGGGTTATGGAGTAGCAATGCCGACAGCTGGCTAATGGCTGTGCAAATAAAACTGCCTTTTATTTTCCTGCCCTTTAGTATGTTGAGTTTGCCTTTACAGGTAGCCAGGTACCGGAAAATGGTGATGTGGGGTATTTTAATGGTTTTGGTAGGTGGCATGTGCTATAGCTTTTACTTCTTGTTGGCCGATCCGGCATACCTGCATAAAAATCATCATTTACCCTCACCATCTGGTGGCGACTACATAAGATTTACTATAGCGCTGGTATTGGCTCTGCAGTTCATTTTTTATATGTTTATGGAGCGGGGAGTACACCGGTTGACTACCTGGGAAAAAGCAGGGTTGCTTGTATTCGCTATCACGATTGTAGTATATATACACGTACAAGCTGCTAAATCAGGGCTACTGTGCTTATATATATTGTTCTTTATCTATGCCCTTTTCATTTTCCTGAAGCGGGGAAAAATATTTCTTTTGTCTGCTTTTCTATGTCTGGCGACCATAGGTATGTTGGCCGTGCTTTTTGTGCCTTCTTTACAAAAACAAATAAGCAATATCACCTATGAACAACAGGTATGGCAAACCAATGATACTACTAAGTATAATGAGACCTCTTCTTTTGTGCCTCGGCTGATATCGTATAAGATTGCCGGTCAGCTGGTAAAAGAGCATCCTTTGACCGGGGTGGGAGCGGGCGATATGAAGCTGGCGATGGACCAGAAATACGCTGTCCAGTATCCCAATATAAAAAAGATTATGTGGCTTATTCCACATAATCAGTTCCTGTGTACGGCAATTAGTGTTGGTATACCCTTAAGCGCTATCCTATGGTTTATGTTGTTAGCTCCCTTGGCTGTAACCAGGATGCGTATTTATACTGTGGCCACGATAGTGATCATGTTTGTTGGGCTAATGATTGAACCCATGCTGGAAATACAATACGGAATCTTCGTATACCTGTTTTTTACCCTGTTTTGGGTAGTGGCCTTAAAGAAGCAGCGCTTTGTAAGAAAGAAGTTGCATTATGATACTATCTGAGATTTACCGACCCTTTTCCGATAGGATACCCCTGGTGATAGATTTCTACAGAATAAGCTCCTTTCTCGTAATCTGCGCTTTGCTGCCAGTCTACATTAATGTCCTGTACCGGTTCTCCCGTTTTGAGTAGTACCTTTTTGGTCAGAGAAAAGCGTTTAGCGGCGCCATCGGGAGTCATAAAGCTACCAGAGCCTAAGGCAGGGTTACTAAGCAATTCTCCATCAGGATTAATAATGCAGATACTGATCTCTTTATTCCCGTCTTCGGCTATTCTGTTTTCGTCAATGTCGAAAGTAATGCGCAGCAAATCCACTCTTTTTGCCTTCTCCGTCTCCTTTTCTTTGCGGCCGCCTCTGCGCAGATCAATGGCCTTCATCCTTATGTTCGAAGCATGCAATATTTTAGCCAGGTCTACCTTTTGTTGCAATACTTCATTGTCTACTACCATAGAATCTCGCTCCTGCGTGAGGCGCGTATTTTCCTTTTTAAGTTGTGTAACCTGTTTCTCGTAACCGGAAATTTTCAGGTTCAGCGATTGTATCAGCTTCCGTGCTTCCGCAATTTCTTCTTTCGAAATATTATTATCTTTCGATAACAGTTCTTGTATACGCAGTTTCGTTTTTTCCAGCTCCGCACCTTTTTCTTTGAGCAGCCGGTCTAATTCGGCATTTTTTCCGGTAAGGTCATCCAGCCGTACAAGAG
>JBEBWN010000214.1:0-6972 GCA_040392235.1 Taibaiella helva
CAAAGAGGGGAAAAGATACTATTTCGGCGATATGGAATGGCGGGGCAATACAAAATATTCCGATTCTTTGCTAACCGCTTTGCTGGGCATAAAAAAGGGAGATGTATTTAATCAGGAGCTCCTGGACAGCCGTATGGGTTCTGCACCCAGTGTAGATGGCACCCCCGATATCGGGAGTCTGTATATGGACGATGGTTACCTGTTTTTCCGGATAGAACCCAGGGAAAAGTCGATAGTTAACGATACGATCGATTACGAGATTGCAATAACCGAAGGTCCGCAGGCCACAATTAAAAATATTACTATTTCCGGTAATGAGCGGACCAATGATCACGTTATCCGCAGGGAGTTGTTTACCTTACCCGGCTATAAATTCAGTCGCGCTGATATCATCCGTTCTATAAGGCAAATCTCCAACCTCGGCTTCATTGATCCAGAGAAAGTGAACCCGATGCCCAAACCCAACTATGCAGACGGAACGGTTGATATAGACTATGGCGTTGTCGAAAAGTCCAGCGATCAGCTGGAACTCTCCGCCGGCTTTGGCGGGGGGATTGGCTTCACCGGTACCGTTGGTATTGTATTCAACAATTTCTCATTAAAGAACTTTTTCAAATTTCGTGAGTGGGATCCTCTTCCTATGGGCGACGGTCAGAAGCTATCCCTGCGTTACCAATCCAATGGTTTGTGGTATAATTCGGCTAACTTCTCCTTTACCGAACCCTGGTTAGGAGGTAAAAAACCTACGGCGCTTACTGTAAATGCCGTATACGGACGTTTTTCGGGCGGAAGTATTTATAGCGGTAAGCCTGGCGACAGTTACCTGCGTTATTACGGTGGCGGTGTAACCCTGAGCAAAAGGCTGAAATGGCCCGATGATAACTTCATCTTTTCCTATGGTATCAACTACCAGAACTATTTCATGAAGGATTATCAAAACTTCGGGGTAGCCGATTTTACTAACGGTACGGCCAATAACCTTTCCCTGCGTTTAACAATCGGCCGTAATTCGGTAGATCAGCCCATCTATCCCCGAAGCGGATCCAATATCAATTTTACCTTTCAGTTCACGCCGCCCTACTCCCTGTTCAGCGAAAAGAACTTCAAGGACGCGCCGGCTAATGAGAAATACAAATGGATTGAATACCATAAATACCGCTTTACCGCAGAATGGTACCAACGTATAGCCGGTGACCTGGTGCTGAAACTCGCGACCAAGTATGGCTTCATGGGCTATTATAACCCCGATATCGGCTATTCACCTTTCGAGCGCTTTAACGTAGGGGGCGATGGTTTGTCCGGGTTCAATATGTTTGTGGGTAGAGACATCATCGCACAAAGAGGCTATGAAGTGTATGCGCAAAACGCAGTTATCTTTAATAAATATACTGCAGAGGTGCGTTATCCCTTTTCGCTCAATCCCAGTGCTACTATATTTGGCCTGGCCTTCGCAGAAGCAGCTAATGCATGGTACAACTTTAACGAATTCAACCCATTCCGTTTATACCGTTCTGCGGGTTTGGGAGTACGGATTTACCTGCCTATGTTTGGATTACTTGGATTGGATTATGGTCTGGGCTTCGATCGTTTGGGCAATGGAGTTAAGTTTGGCGACGCTACCAAGTTTACCTTTATGCTTGGTTTTGAACCCGATTAGCGCTACAAGGCTGTTTTAAAAATACTTTATATAAGTGTATTAAACTTGCCTTACCTTAGTTCATCTAAAAGGAGATTCCATTTTTTAAATCAAGCGGCAAGCCGGGAATTTCCGGGTTTGTCTTGATTATCAAACAAACAGTTGTTCATATGAAAAAGATTTTGTTCTTCAGCGTTATGGCTTTTATGAGCGGTTGGGCGGCTCATGCGCAACGCTACTGTGTTATCGACTCCAAATATATACTGGAAAGAGTGCCCGACTATAACAATGCACAAAAAGAACTGGATGCTGCATCGCAAGCATGGCAAAAAGAAGTAGATGCCCGTATGCAGAATATTGACCAGATGTACAAAAGCTACCAGGCAGAGCGTCCCATGCTGTCGGAAGATGCCCGTAAAAAACGCGAGGACGAAATCATAGCCAAGGAAAAAGAGGCGAAAGAGCTGCAGAAAAAATACTTCGGCTATGAAGGTGAAGTGTTTAAGAAAAGACAGAGTCTGATCAAACCTGTACAGGATAAAGTGTACAACGCCGTACAGCAGTACGCTCAACAGCGGAACTACGATATGGTTTACGATAAAGCAGGCGGTATTACTATCTTTTACGCTGATCCGAAACTGGACAAAAGTGATGAAATCATCAAATTAATACCCGGAACCAAATAATTCAATAACTTTGCCCCGTTCCCGGAAAGAACAGCAGCTCATGCTGTTGAATTGATTGGGGCCTGAAAAACAGAAAACTAAAAATTTTTTAAAGCACAAATGAAGAAAATCGTTTTTTTAATTGCTATCGGCATTTCATTAGGACTAAGTGTAAATGCACAAAAGAAAATGGGATATATTAACTCCCAGGAGTTGCTGGAATTAATGCCGGAAGCCCGTATTGCCGATTCCACCCTGCAAAAATATGTAGCCAGCATCGAGTCTCAAATGAGAGAAATGGCTAAAGAACTGCAAAACAAGTTCAATGAACACGATGAAAAATCCAAAACCTGGACCGATGCTGTAAAAGAGCAGAAAGAAAAGGATATTACTACTTTACAGCAAAATGCACAACAGTTCCAGCAATCTGCTGAAGAGAAGATACAGAAAAAAAGAAGCGAACTGTACAAACCTATCCTTGAAAAAGCACAAAAAGCCATCCGTGATGTAGGTACCGAGGGTGGCTATGATTACATTGTTGATGGTACAGCCCTGCTGTATGCCAAAGACAGCGAGAATATTCTCTCCCTCGTAAAAGCAAAACTGGGTATTAAATAATAACATTTTCCATATCAAATAAAGAAGAGGCTGTTCCTACCGGGGCAGCCTCTTCTTTATTTTCGCTTTTACGAAGATATTCCTACGCATTTAATATGTTGCTGTATACAGATCACCGCCTACCGTATGCTCCGCATTCCCGAACCGGGACATCCATAACTTCCTTGTAAAATCGGGAACAACCGGGTTTATACCATAACCGGCGAGGGGGCTGACTGTAGCCGGAAGCCCAAGCTGGCAGAACAATATTAGATATAATATTTTGATTTGCAATTAACAATAATCCTCGCAACGGATGCCAACTCCATTTGCGACAGGGGAAATTCCGGATTTTGAAAGAGGTTTTCCCGATTTTGAATCTATTTACAATTCTATGACATTAAATTTGCGCGGAATAGTTAAACCTTCTTTTTCAATGATACGTAATTTCCTTTCTATAGCATCGACAGTGCTGTTTAGCACCGCGCTGATTTCCTGCAATTCTAATACGGCTTCCGATTCGTCGCAACAAGAAAATAAAGATTCTGTGCGGATCGTCTCCCTGAGCGGAGCTGTTACCGAAACCTTATCGGGCCTGGGTATGGAACATAATATTGTGGGTGTGGATGTAACCAGCACCTATCCGGAAAGCATTAACGCTAAACCCAAAGTAGGCAATACCCATAATCTGAATGTTGAGGCTATTTTATCAATGAAGCCTGATTACGTGATTTCTATGAAAGAACGGGGTATTAAGCCCGAGCAGGCTACCCAGTTAGAGCAGGCCGGCATTAAAGTTTGGGTGTTGGAGCAGGAGTATTCTATCGAGGGTACAAAAAACCTGATCAGCCGTATTGCCGATTCTTTCCAGCGTAAAGAAGAAGCGCAAAAAATGATTGCCGGTATCGACGAGCAAATGAAAAGCTTGCCACAGTACGATACCAAACCTTCCGTATTGTTTATCTATGCACGGGGCGCAGGCGCTTTATCTGTATGCGGCGACGATATGCCTATGGCTAAAATGATCGTTTTGGCAGGCGGTGTTAATGCGGCCAGCGATGTACAGGGTTTTAAACCCCTTACCTCCGAGGCCCTGGTAAAGCAGAACCCGGATGCTATCCTGCTGTTCAACACAGGGTTGGAAAGCCTTGACGGTCCGGAAGGTATGTTGAAAGTGCCTGGCGTGGCCCAGACCAATGCCGGTAAAAACAAGAATTTTATTGTTATGGATGGCGAGTTGTTATCCAGCTTCGGCCCCCGGGTTGCTCTGGCTGTAAAAGAGCTGGGTAGTAAAATACATGCGGCCGCCCCTGCTCCGCAGCCTTAAATACTGCGTTCCACCCGGATAGTAAAGTTCTAACATTGATTAATACGTTTTTTTGAAAGGGTTCTTTGTTTTATTAGTAACGGCATTATTAGTATCCGTCATTTGGGCTATCGGTAAAGGTGCGTTAACCATTAGTCCGCTGGAAGTGATCAGTATACTGTTGCATAAAGTGGGTATCGATATCCAGGTACCTTTTAGCGAGCAGCAGGAGCATGTACTGACCATTATCCGTTTGCCACGGGTTATCATGGCGCTGCTGATCGGTAGTACCCTGGCAGTATGTGGGGCAGCAATGCAGGGATTATTCCGTAATCCACTGGCCGACCCGGCCCTGATCGGTATCAGCAGTAGTGCTTCAACAGCCACAGTGTTGATGATCGTATTGGGTGGGCAGCTCTTTGCCGGCTTCCAGACGGCATTGGGCCAGTACAGCCTTAATATAGCTACCTTCTTCGGGGCTTTGGTGGCCACCGTCCTGGTATACCGCTTTTCGCAACAGCAGGGTAAAACCAATGTGGGCATTATGTTATTGGCTGGTGTTGCTATAAATGCCATATCAGGGGCGCTTACCAGCTTTATAACCCTGTCGGCTACCGATCAGCAATTACGTAGTGTTACTTTTTGGATGATGGGCAGCCTTGGCGGGGCCAATTGGATTAATGTGGCCGGTATACTGCCTTTCTGCCTCTGTTGTGTGTTGGTAATGCCTTTTTTCGCAAAGGCGCTTAATGCCTTCAGCCTGGGAGAAAGCGACGCTGCCTATTTGGGTATCAAAACCGAGCGGCTCAAAACTACTGTTATGTTGCTTTGCGCCATGGGTATAGGAGCCTGCGTGGCGGTAGCTGGTATTATAGGTTTCGTAGGATTAATAGTGCCTCATATTATACGCATGGCGATAGGGCCGGAGTATAGGCGCCTGTTCATTGCGTCGGCCCTGGGAGGTGCCGTATTGCTGATACTGGCCGACCTGGTGAGCCGTACCATAACACCTCCCGTAGAGATACCCATAGGTATCATTACAGCTATGGTGGGCGGACCTTTCTTCCTGTACCTGTTGCTGAGAGAAAAGAAAAAAAATGTTTTTTTATAAATATTCATGCTTCAACTGACCGATATATCGTACCAGGTACAGGGCCGGCCGCTGCTACAGGGAATTAACCTGGGCGTAAGGCCCGGTGCGTTTACGGCATTAATGGGCAGTAACGGCGCGGGCAAATCTACATTGCTCAAGATCATCAGTGGGGAACTGAAAACTGTGGAAGGGCAGGTAAGTTGGGGAGGCAAAGCTTTACAGCATTGGCCGGGTGCAGAGCTGGCAAAAACACGCTCCGTACTCCGGCAGCAATATAACATGCAGATGCCCTTTAGCGTGTATGATATTATTGCAATGGGGCGTTATCCGCATTTTAAATCACGGCTTACGGCGCAATGCAAAGAGGTGATTGCCAAAGTGTCTGAATATGTAGGTGTGGTTCCTTTCCTGGACCGTAACTACCTTACCCTTTCAGGAGGAGAACAACAACGCGTTCAGTTGGCAAGAGTGTTGGCCCAGGTGTGGGATACCCCTTCCGATCAGAAGCTGATCCTGCTGGACGAACCGGTAAGTGCACTGGATATTCATTACCAGCATCAGTTACTGGCTTTGGTGAAGGCCTTAACAACGGCCAACTTTACCGTCATAGCCGTTCTGCATGATCTGAACCTGGCTATGCAGTATGCTGATGATGTACTACTGCTCAAGAAAGGAAATATGGTTTGTTTCGACCATAAAGAAAAAGCGCTTACGGAAGAGCATATTTACGAGACCTTCGGGGTAAAAGCCTCTCTGCACCAGGCGCGGGATTACCCACATTCATTCATTACCGTTTGCCCGGTGCTTAAACAATACCATCACCTGGCGCAAACAGATTAAATAAAATAAAAAAAGCAAATTCACATTTTAATACCTTCAATTATGAGCACAGCAACAATAGCCATAAAGGATCAGTGGGAACAACTGAAAGCGGAAAACCCGAAATTACGTATACGCGATGCGGCGCGCCAGCTGGGCGTTAGTGAAGCGGCCTTACTGGCTACCCGCGTAGGAGAGGGGGTAACCCGCCTGGAAGGCGATTGGAAAAACTTCCTGGTAGAAGTATTGGCCCTGGGTAAAGTACTGGCCCTTACCCGCAACGATGATGCCGTACATGAGCGTAAAGGTATCTACGATAATATTACTTACCAGGGACCTGTAGGTACCGCTTTGAATGATGATATTGACCTGCGTCTTTTTATGATGCACTGGGCCAGCGGTTTTGCTGTATTGGAAAACGATCGCTACAGCTTCCAGTTCTTTGACAAGAGCGGTGAAGCTACTCATAAAATATATTGTACCGAAGATACCAATATGGATGCCTACCATGCCCTGACTGCCCGATACATTGCGGCCGAACAGAGCAGCGAGGTAGTTGCTACCCCTTATCCGCCCAAACCGGAAGAAAAAGCCGATAGCGATATTGATGTTGAAGGTTTCAAAGAAGCATGGAAAGAGATAAAAGATACCCATGAGTTCTTCGGCATGCTGGGCAAATTTGGCGTTAGCCGTCACCAGGCAATGCGCCTGGCTCCGGAAAGTTTTGTACAGCCTGTAGCTAACGATGCAATGCGTAAAATGCTGATGCTGGCTGCTGAGCGCCAGGTGCCTATTATGGTGTTTGTAGGCAATAGGGGTTGTATCCAGATCCACACCGGCGAGGTACAGAAAGTAA
>JBEBWN010000215.1:0-6970 GCA_040392235.1 Taibaiella helva
CTAGCGCCTGTACGACACCCGTATCTACCCGCAAAAGTAGAGGGCGACGGCATCTGCTAATACGCAACAAGAGACAGTATACAATATAAAGATGTCCTAACGAAGCACACATAAGACAATACCATATAAGACACAAAAAACAAAAAGAAATATTAAATCTATGAAAGCATTATTAAGATCAACAGTTGTTACCCTACTTACGGGATTGACATTAAGCTGTCCGAATCTCGGCGCACAAGAACCCTCCGAAAAAGAGGTAAAGAAAGTATTTGCTCCAAAGGGTACCCATCGAGCCCCTTTTAAAAAAGCAGGGCAAGTGGCCCTGACCAGCGTGAATTTACAATTCAAATTGGCCACTCGTCAGGAGAGCGAAAAAAGGGGAACTGGCAATATTGTTACCTGGGGCGTATTAGAAGGCATAGAAGACAGTCTGCTCCAGGAAATTGCAGATGAATATTATAAAAAATTGGCGATTCTATTAAAAGAAAACGGGCTCTCCTTATATGATGAATTCAAAGGTCATAAGGCGTACCAAAAGTTGGTTGATCAAAGTAAAGATCGAGAAAGGGAAAATCAAAAAAAGAACTGGGGTATTGCGAGAATATTTACGGCGAATAATGATCCCTACATAGAGTACCCAACAGGAATGATGGGGCCTCACTCTTCGCTGGGCAACGATTTAAAGATGCCTGTAGGCCAAATACTCATCACCATCGACTTTATCGATATTCATCAAAAAATCAGCACCGGTACTACTGACCTATGGGGATATAGAAAGGACAAATTTGAAACAGACATCGCACCCAGGATACGTATAGAGGGTATCACCTCCGAATCATTTGCAAAACAATTTAAAGGCGACGGCTCCTATGCAAAATTTACCGGCAGCAACTGGAGCTATTGTAATGCCATTTTACAACGAGACCATATCATTACCTCTGACCTGACTTATAATGCCGAGCTGGACAAAGCCAACGGCATACCGGAAAGCATGAAAAAGTTCAAAAGTGGTATAGCAGCAGACATGGCGGGCATTTTTACCGGAGGCGTGGTTAAAAGCGGACGCGGAACTTCGGAAAATACATTTCTCATCTATGCGGAGCCACAAAGCTACAAAACTGCTGTTTTGAACGCCCTGGACAAGTACAATAATTACCTGATGGCCTATATCAAAACAAATAATTAAGCACCATCTATGCTACATGGGTCCCTGGCAGAACACAACAAGCCGGCTGTTCTCCAGGGGCCGATATGGACACACCGGCATAGGTATAAGGTGATTGCAAAAGCATCGCTTCAGCAAGGCTGTGCTTTTCGGGAGGAGGAAAAAAGGCTATCCCCGGTAGCCTGCACACAAATACCATGCTGTGCAACAAAGACTTAACTATTACGCACAATAAGCAATGAGAAAGGGACGAACCGCCCTATTTTTTGCCGGTTGCCAAAGCATCCCGGAATTCCTAACGGTATCATTGTGCCATACCGCTCTTCAAAGCTTTAGATATCAGTTCGGCCGTATTCTTTGCATCCATCTTAAGCAGGAGTGAGCGTCTATAATGCCGTACGGTATTCATACCCAGGAAGAGCATCTGTGCTATTTCTTTATCCGTTTGCCCGTTAACGATCAATTGTAACACTTCCTTTTCCCGTAGCGTCAGCCTTGTTTTTTCGGCAAATAGCTGCCGTGACCGGGCATCCGTTTCGTCTATCCGCTCCCGTAAGCCCGGGGCAATAAATTGTCCGCCGTTGTATACGGTATTTATGGCCTGGATCAGCTGCTGTTCGTCCGAGTTCTTGAGTAGGTAACCCTGTACGCCAATCCAAAGCATTTTAGCGGCGTACATGCCGCTCTCAAAATTGGTCAGGATAAGAATTTTCAGACCGGGATACTGCCTGAGTATCTCCGGCGCCAGTTCGTCGCCATTTTTGCCTGGTAACTGAATATCCAATAGCAGTACATCCGGCTGTTCCTGTCGCAAGCCTGCCATCAGATCTTCTCCATTTTTATACATAGCAATGACGCTGATATAGTGATACGCTGACAACATGGCCCGGAGTCCCTGCGCGACCATCGGATGATCGTCCGTTATAGCTATTTTAATACACGTATCCATTCAATACAAGAAGGTTTAATCTGCCAAAGGTCACAATTTATCCAGGTCCAGCTCGATATGCACAGTAGTACCCTTTTGGCTCTGCGAAGATATCGAAAGTTCGCCCTGCAATACCTGTAGCCGTGTACGGATATTATACAACCCCGAGCCTTTACTCTGTTGCTGTACATCAAAGCCTTTCCCGTCATCCTCTACGGTTAATGTAAGCAAACTGCCATAGCGCATCAGTTGGATTTCGGCATGACGGGCCTCTGCATGACGCAGGATATTTTGCACCAGTTCCTGGATAATACGGTACAGCAACAAGGTCAGGTTTTTATCGGTTATATAATCTATATCATAACATTGTACGGCTACACGGGTAACAGCTGAAGCATTGATACGATCGCAAAAAAGCTGCAAAGCCTCCTTAAGGCTATGCCTGTCCAGGACATCGGGCATCAGGTTATGGGCGGCATTCCGCAACTCTGTACTGGCGTCGCGCAACATGCCATCCATTTCCGACAGCAAGAGAGCAGGGTTGTCTTTCCGCGCGGCACCCAATTTCATACTAATAGCTACCAGCATACCCCCCACGCCATCATGCAGCTCTCTTGCCAGGCGGGAGCGTTCCTGTTCCTCGCCCTGGATAAGGGCTCTTAACTGTTGGTTTTCCTGCTGTTGCAACAGCAGACGCTGCCGGTTGCGAAAATACCGGAAAGCCAGTAAACTAAGCAGCAGCAGAGCTGCGCTGGTTATCGCCAACAAAGTCATAACCCGGTAGTTTTGCCTAATTACCAGGCGGCTTTCGGCCAGGGCTTTGTCTTTACGCACGCTTTGGTACCGGGCTTCCAGGTTACTGATATTATGGGCCACCTCTTTATTCATCACGCTGTCCTGCAAGGCCTTAAAAAGAACTTGGTGCTCGTAGGCGTTCTTATGCTGCCCGGCCGCAGCATAAATATCGGCCAGCAAGCCGTGGGCATGCGCTGCCTGCTCCGGCAAGCCTAAGGACAATGCACCTTGCAAAGCGCTGTCGGCATACAGCACAGCTTCACTATACTGTTTCAATTTCAGAAAAGTGCTACCCCAGGTAAGATAATTTACGTTAGACTGGAAAACATCCGGCTCGCCACCGGGGAAGACCCGCGCTGCCCTACGTAATAATAGCAAAGCGCTATCCGGCTGGTCCTGGTAGTTTTTTTGGGCGCCTAATCGCGTAAGTGCACGGTACTTCATGAGCCCATTATCGCTGGTGTCGCTGATGTACAGCAATTCGCGAAGCGCCCGCTCCCCTTCCGCATAACGCTTTAACCCGGCAAGAGCGATAGACTTATTGATCAAGGCTACAGCCAGCACCTCCTTATTACCCGCACGTCGTGCAATAGAATCCGCCTTATTTAAATAATAAAGTTTTTTGCCGGCATCCTGTAATCTTCCGCTCATATTCAGGTATATTTTTTCCGGTGGGCATTTTGATCCGCTTATATTTTCCGCAGCCTGCAAGGCCTTAAAAAAACAGGAAGAGGCGCGATCCATGTCACCAATAGAACGATAGGCATTGCCGGTATTATTATATATCAGCGAGAGATATTGCCCTAACGAAGCTTTATCGGACAAACATAAGCCCAGCGCTTCTTCGAAATAAGATATCGCCTCTTTAAACTTTCCCTGGTTGATGGCTATATTCCCCAGTATGATCGATCCGACAGCTGTGCCCCTGTCATATTGCAGGCGCTTGCACTCGCGTACGATACTTTGGTACAATTGCAAACCGGTATCGGATCCCTTGCTTTCCCAGTGCCGGTTACTGTCGATCAGGGCTTGCAATCCTTCTTCACTATCTAAACGATAGCCAGAATGTACGCGCAATTCCCGGTTGACAGATACTGTTTGCGCGGGAACAAAAGGACAAAACCACCCTTTTATACATAACAACCAGAAAACCAACAGGACAAACCGCATATTACTTATTTCTGCAACTAAGGTAAACAAAAAAGGGTCCCCGGCATCCGGATTATCCGCAATATGCCGGCGCTAAAAAAATCAATTAACAGATACCGAAAAGCGTACATATTACATTAAAGAAAATGGTACAATTGTGTTGTAGATGCTTACCCGCTTTTGCTTTGATTTGCAATAATGGTCTCATTGCCGGCAACAGCTAATAAGGCAAGTTCGGGCCAGCCTTTATTTGTTCACTAACTTTAATACAAAAACATGACAAAGAAATTATACTACCGGGTTCATACATTAGTTATCCTGGTCATAATAAGCTGTTGTTGTAGCAAACTCACTGCCCAGGATTTTGACTGGGTAAAACCGATGAGCGGCAAGGGTATGGAAATAGGCAGGGGAATTGCTGTAGACAAGGAAGGAAATAGTTATACCACCGGCTATTTTATGGACTCCGTCGATTTCGATCCCGGACCGGGCGTAGCCTACCTCCGCTCTACGGGCGGCAATAATATTTTTGTAGCTAAACTGGATGCCCGGGGCAACTACCAATGGGCCATACGCATGGGTAGCAGTCTCTGGGGCGATGAATCCGGCTACGGTATAGCCGTGGATGATTCCGGGTATGTATACGTTACCGGAAATTTCGGCAGCACTGCCGATTTCGGCTCTATATCGCTTACAGCTGCCGGCAACAGCGACATTTTTGTGGCTAAGCTGGACGCCGCCGGCAATGTACAATGGGCTAAAGCTATGGGAGGCAACAGCATTGACCTGGCCCAGGATATAGCAGTCGATAACCTGGGCAGCCTGTACATTACCGGCCGGTTTATGGGTAAGGCTGATTTTAACCCCGCCCCCAACGACAGTTTCCAGCTTACATCGATAAGAAGCAGTAATGATATTTTTATAGCCAAGCTAACGACACAGGGCGAATTTGTATGGGCAAGGAGTATGGGCGGCAGTGGTAACGACGAAGGCTACGGTATCGTCGTGGATGAGCGTTTTGTTTATGCTACCGGTTATTTTAAAGAGCGAGCCGATTTCGACCCCGGGCCCGACTCCCTGAACCTGACCTCAAAAGGTTCAGATGATATTTTTACGGTCAAACTGGATACGGCAGGCCAGTTAATATGGGCAAAAGCTATAGGCGGACAACAAGCAGAATGGGCCAATAAAATTGCGGTAGACGGCGAAGGCAATGTATACACCACCGGGCAATTCAGAAGCGTTACCGATTTCGATCCCGGACCGGACTCGTTCAAACTGTCACCCAGCTCTACTACCATTACCTGGGGCTCCTCGACAATTACCCTGACCGACAACACGGCCTTCGTTTCCAAATTAAACGCCGAAGGACAATTCGTATGGGCGGCAGCTTTATCCGGAACCCGGGCATCCAATGGCCTGGACATTGGCGTGGATAATGCAGGGAATGTATACTCCGCCGGAAACTTCATAGACGCCGCAATGGATTTCGATCCCGGTCCGGATTCATTCCTGTTAACCCCGGCAGGCAGTTGGGATGCCTACATTCTAAAGCTGGATAGCGAAGGGCATTTCGCCTGGGCCAAAAGCTTCGGCGGCAAAGAAACCGAGAACATCAATGCCCTTGCCCTGCATCCTTCAGGCCATGTCTATACAACAGGCTGCTTCCAGGCACCTTCTGCAGATTTCAACCCCGGACCCGACTCGTTCATTGTAGAAGCCTATGGCAGCCTCGACATTTTCGTGCATAAATTGTTATGCCATCCCGACTCCTTCCCGGTTACCTGGAAAAGTAATTGTAAGGGGATGATTATCGGGGGACAGTTACAGATCTGGCCGGGATTATATACAGAAGTACATACCGGTAGTAACGGATGCGATAGCGTTTTGCTCGTTAACCTGGAAATTGAAATACCACAAGCCGTTATAAGTGTGGATGAAAATGTATTGAGCACACAGTCCTTCGCAACTTATCAATGGCTTCTTGACGGCCAACCGATTGATGGCGCTACCGATAGCTTCCTGGTACTGAGGCAAAACGGCGACTATGCGGTCATTGTTTCGAACGGTGAAAACTGTATCGACACATCCGAAACATACCCGGTAAACACATTAAGCGTAGTGCAAGGCCATTACCCGGACACGCCGATTTTTGTATACCCTAACCCGGCACAAAGCCAGATACATATTGCCAGCCCGGTCGCCTTTAAGGCACGTCTTATTACCTTGGAGGGCAGAACGGTTTTAACCGCAAAAGGGGCAACAACCATTTCCATAAAAGACCTGGCCGATGGTATATACTTACTTCAGATTAATGACGAACAGAACAGGCTGCTAAAAACAGAAAAAATAATAAAACAGTAAATATAGCGTAGTGTCAAGTTAAAAGTAAAAGGTAAAACCTAAAGAGGTATGTCGAAGGAATTAACTAAAAAAAATTTCCAGACGGCAAATCAGGGTTAACTTATCACTGGTACACACAGAAGCAAGAGTAGCGGGGCAAAGCGGTATGTGTTCCTTGTCAGTCGATGTCCCGTCGAAGGCTGACGTGATGATTTCCGAAGAACTGAATGCTTTCTCTCACTAGCCCCGTTTTGACGAGCCCCACATGACACCATCGTCCTTGTCAGCCTGAGCCCCGCCGAAGGCTGACAAGGACGATGGTCCAAAAATGAATTCACGCCCGTAACGCCCCCGATGGGGCACCGGAGGTGAGTTGTATAAGCACTATTCCTTCTCTCGCCTTTATAATAGCTCCACTATTTCTTATGATACACATTCCAACCATGATCGCTGGTGGCATCCGGTTGCGGATAAGCAAAATTTTCCGCTTCGTTTTGCCCTTCCTTACATTCACGCTTGTATATCGTGACCGTACTGTCGGTAATATCTTTGAAGAATAAAACAAAGTGTACCCCATCCTTAGAAATGCT
>JBEBWN010000216.1:0-6888 GCA_040392235.1 Taibaiella helva
GGAGATATCTAGCCTAATGTTTGGGCCAAGCCAAAAAGTAACAGTTCCATTACCGACCCATCGATTATCAAGGCATAAGTTTCACCTCGAAAACCGCCTGCATGTACAAATAAACCCCACAGTAATCAAAGCTAAGCCATTCCCCCAAAAAAAGAAACCCGCACTCTTGAAGCCTAAACCTCATACGGCTATGCCGGCTGTAGTATAGCCATACAAAAAAGCGGGCTTAGCATGGCCTCTGCGGCGTGGAAGCATTTTTTTGTCGTGATGTCGGCCCAAGCGGAGATCTATCCTTACATTGGGGCAAGCCAAAAGTAACACATTCAAACCGCCAGATTGACCACTAGGGCATCGATCTCCCTTGAATTTAGTGCAAGAGGCTGTCTCAAAACCCGGAGACAGCCTCTTGTTTGTCTGGAGGCCTGATGAAGGAGGTTTTCCTGCGGTTGATGCGCAGAAGATTCATTTTACTTTGAGGCAGACGAACTATTTTTTTTGACCGGTTCCTGTTATTCTTTCTTCACAACTCTGGCTACTTTCAGGAACCGGCCTTCTTTGTCTTTTACATGCAGAATATAAATACCATTTATCCACCCTTTCATTGAAATGGCCCTGGCGTCTTTCTCTTCCAGCAACTTGCGGCCTTCAATATTGAGCAAGGTAACATCAACGTCAATATCACTGTGCAGAAACAAGGTTTCATTGGTAGGATTCGGATAAATGTCGATGTTGTGGTCACTGTTGTTACTGTGCGCAATGGAAGTAGGCACATTGGATATAGTGTATACCGGAGAAGTGCCTTCGCAGTTATTTTCGCCCACTACCCGTACCTGGTAATCTCCGTTTTCCGTTACGTTATATATGGAGTCGGTGGCGCCGGGAATATCGGTTCCATTTTTAATCCATTGATAGGCCGTATACACATGTGTCACCGAAAGTTTAAGTTCATCGATAGCGATAAAGGGCTCATTAAATGGGTATAAACTAAGGTGAAGTTCTATAATGCTGTCGCAACCGGTAGTATTGGCAAAACGCTGTGTGTACAAGCCGCTTGCAGTATAGACCGCTCCGTTTAAGGTATAACTATCGAGGCATTCCGCTACCGTTAAGGAAGAGAAGAAGGTATCCTGGCAGATCAGTTTAAGAATAAAAACATCGGTACCGCCTTTAGAGGTCAGGAAAACAGTGCCGGCTTCCGGGTCAAAATCTACTGAATTATCGAAATAACCTGTGAAGTGCAAGTTGCCGCTTCGATCGGCAGCAACACCACGCCCCCAAGTACTGGTTCCTGCATCGCCTACATTTTTGGCCCATTGATAGGCCCCGTCAGAAGTATATTTACCGGCAAACATATTCCAGGAACCCGGGCCGAAAAGGAAGGCTGCAACAGTGTCCCTGGGATCAAAGTCAGCGTATCCGCCGAAAGCTCCGGTCACATAAACATTTGATGCCCTATCAATATCTATACCGTAAGGCAAACAAGCCCCACCCGTTCCTAAAGTAATCGCCCAAATGTATTTACCATTAGAATCATATTTGCCTATAAAGCCATTTTGTGCTCCGGGGGTAGTTAATATGGCGCCATTACCGGCGACATCAAAGTCAACCGCACCTCCAAATTCTCCGGTTACATATGCATTCCCATCCTGGTCAACAGTTACCGCGGAACTGCTGCTAATACCTCCTCCCATACCGCTCACACCTTCCGTATTTACGGCCCAAAGATATTTACCTTCTGCGCTATATCTGGCCAGGAACGCATTTTGTCCAGGAGATCCGGTGATCGATACACCCGGATCAAAAAACGCAGTACCAGTAAAGAAACCGGAAACCAGTACGTTGCCCTGTCTATCTATGGCTACGCCATGGCCCTCAGCCCCGCGTGCTACCGTTCCGCCACCGATGTTTCTGGCCCAAAGGTATTTGCCATCCGGATCATATTTGGCTACGAATACATCCTTCCTTCCATAGGGATTGAGCGTGTCCGCCCGGTTGGCCGGGTTAAAATCACCTGTGGTACCAAAATAGCCGACCACACATACATTGCCAACCGCATCGGCCGTTACCCGCAAACCCTGGTCCGAACCTCCGCTTCCCATCCTGTTTGCCCAGAGGAGGTTGCCATCCCTGTCGTATTTCGCTAAAAAGGCGTCTGCACCTCCGTTTGCTTTCAGGGTATCACTGAGCCGTCCCCGGGTGTCGAATGCTGCCGCGGATTGCATGTGTCCGGTTACGTAACCGTTACCTATGCTGTCTACCGCAACATGATACGCATTGTCAATCCCGGTGCCGCCTATCCTTTTGGCCCATAGATAATTTCCCTGCGCATCGTATTTGGCAATAAAGCCGTCGCTTAATACATTACTACTTTCTAAGATAGCTACACCGGAGCCGGGATCGAAGTCGGTAGGGGTGGAAAAATACCCGGCTACCCATACATTGCCTTCTCTATCCACTGCAACACCCCGTCCATAGTCATTTCCGTCTCCCCCCACAGCTTTGACCCACTCCAAATTAACCTGAGCAGCCAGCTCGGATGAAGGAGCGCATAGCAGGCTGGTAATAATGAATAAGGGGAACATAGCGCGAAGGAACCTCTTCGTTTTCTTGTAGTGTTTTTGCATCTTTTGATTGAATTAGTGGAAGTATAAAATACCATTCAAAATTGGCAAAGTCACCTAATAAAAACAATAAGCCAATATACCCAATTATTGTTTCGAGTTTTTAAGTTTTTATACCCATTTTTTATAGAAAACGGAAAAAACAGCAATGATTCCGGTTTTGAACAAAAAATGTACACCACCGATATACTATCTTTACTGAAAATAACGCTTCTTTACGATGTCGCATTTTTTCTCCTGCAAAGCAGTGTTTTTACTTTGGGCATCATGGGTATGTTGTATGTATGTTCATGCGCAGGTAGATATTTCCCATCCTTATTTGTTGCATAGGAATGTTACTGATCAACAGGAGTGGACTCAAGAGGAAATATACGGGTGGGAAAAGGGGAAACCTCAGAGTGATTTTATCACCAAAATTGCCCTGGCTAAAAAATTTGAGCGGATCGGGGAAAATGAGATGGCCCTGTTTTGGTATAGATGGGCTTTGCAAAGTTTTGAGGCAACCCGGCAGGGGCGGATGGCAATCTGTAATTATATATCCATATTATACGAGAAGAGCGGAGATTACGAAAAGGCAGTTTTTTTTAGTGAAAAAGCATTATCCTATGCGGAAGGCCCCTTAGAGGAAGCCAGGCTGAAACTGAATATATCGAATGTGTACATTAATACGTTAGCATTTGAAAAGGCGTTACATACGCTTGACGAGATAATTCCGGTTTTCTTTGAATACAAGGATTCGCTGGCGTTGGCCATCTCTTATGGCGTGAAGGCGTTAGTCAACAAAAGAATGCATCGTTATGAGGCTGCTCTGGATCTGAACAGAATTGCCTACAATTATCTGCTGTCTCTTAATATGAAGGACAGCAGTTACTTGAAAATAAAGAATGAAATTGCGGGTAGAAGAAATACGCTGCTAAACAACCTGGCGGATATCCACATACATATGAAAAATCCAGACAGTGCGTTGTTTTATTTACACCAGATAAATCTTAAGGCGGTTCCGGAGCGGCAAGCCACCAAAGCCGCAATATATATATCCTACGGGGAGGCCTATACCTTAAAGAAGAAGTACCCGATGGCTATTGCTCATTTTGATAAAGGCTTGCACCTGGCGGAAAAGGGAAACTACTATCATATCAAAAGCACTGCCTATAAGTCTATGGCACATCTGTACGGCATGGAGAAAAAGTACGATAAAGCCTGGGCGTACCAAAAGAAGTATATAGCCGTTTATGAACAAATTACGTCCAGGGAAAATGTTCAGAAGGTTAACCAAATACAAAATCAGTACATTTTACATAAGAAAAATAAAGAAATTGCAGATCATATCGCTCTCGTGCAACGACAAAAGCTCCAGATTAAACAAAATACGACGCAAAATTATTTACTGTTAACCACAATCGGTTTGTCCGCTATCATTTTCCTAACCTTGTATAAAAACCAACAAAACAAGAACCGGTTTTTAAAGGAAAAATTGAAAAATGCGGGAAACGAAATGTTGATCAAGCAAATCGCCGCCACCCTGCAGGGGGAAGAGCAGGAAAGGGAACGTGTGGCAAAGGAACTACATGATAGTGTCGTCAGCGAATTGCTGGCTTGCAAGATCAGTATGAAAAACCTGGCGCATGTTTACCCAATATTGGAACAGTCGAGTGATTTTAAATATTTGTTGTTTCAAACGGAAACCTTAACAGAGAAGTTAAGAAATACAGCCCATAATATGTTGCCGGAAAAACTAAAGGATTTTGGGTTGGTGGAGACCGTCAAAGCGTTTGTGAACCACATCAGCAACCATAGGTTGTATATTCGGTTTCAATGTGTCGGAACGGTTGTGAAATTGCATGATCCTGCGGAAAGAATTATCCTGCAGATGATCCAGGAACTTATCCAGAATATTATTAAACATGCCAAGGCAACAGAGGCCCTGGTGCAAATCACCTATTTTGATAACATCATGACCCTGACGATAGAAGACAATGGTGAAGGCACGCATAATAACCATATCGATAACCCGGGAATGGGGTGGCGGAATATAAAGGAAAACGTAGCCTTGCTCAACGGCACCCTGGATATCCAAAGTTCCGATTATGAAGGAACAACAATAATGGTGGAACTGCCCATCAAGCAACATAGCGATTCGGAATTCGATTTATTGACGTCTTAGTATTTTCTTTATCATTTAATATAATAACTATGTCCATACAGGTTGCTATAGTAGACGACCATCACCTGATCATTTCAAGCGTAAAAGCGGCATTGGAATTTACCGGGTATATCAAAGTGGTGAACACTTACACCTCGGGTGAGGATGCCGTTGAGGGCTTAAAGACCACCCAACCTGATGTACTGATCATTGACTACCATCTTCCCGGAAGGAATGGAGCGGAACTTGCCCGACATGTCACTTACCATTATCCTGATGTTAAAATCCTGGCACTGACTGGTTTTGACAAACCGGGACTGGCCTATGAGCTGCTGGAAAGTGGTTGTTCCGGTTACTTGCTCAAGGTTAGTGCCCGGCCGGAGATGATAGCGGAAGCAGTAAGTACCGTTTATTCCGGCAAAATATATATAGATATTGCCTTGAAAGAAAGTTTTGCGAAAATCATACGCCAGAGAGAGGAACAAGTACAGGAAAAACCAAAGCTCACCAAAAGAGAACTTGAAGTACTAAAGGGAATTATTGACGAATCTTCCAACCAGGAAATTGCAGATAAATTAAATATAAGTAAAAGAACGGTGGACAATCATAGAAATAGTATTATCGCTAAAGTGGGGGCCAAAAACACGGCGGGCATTATAAAATTTGCGATGAAAATGAATCTGTTCGGATAGGGCCTATGCGTGTTTATTGGAAATATGGAGGAGATCGGCTGGTCACTTAATTGTACCATACCAATAGAGGCGCTACAAAAATGGGATTGCTTTTCCCATTCATGGAGAATCTGCGTATTTTTTTAAGTTTATTGAACAAACCTTGTTGCGATTAACCCAGAGGAAAGTAAATTACTTTCGATAACCACTTCGTCGTTCATCTTACATAAAGCGTACTACCATTTAGTATAAATCAAATGTTTGTATTAGCCTTAGCAGATTTTGCTCCACAAGAAAACAATTGTCTCCGACAATAGAAAAAGAGACTGTGCTATCTATATGCATTACCACAGCCCTACTCAATCTCATTTTATCACTTCTAACAGGGCTGCTCACGCTCTTTTCAAACGCTCACTATCTTTATACATAAAATGGTATAAATAAACGAATGCTACAAAACAGGCAATAACGCAAGGCTAATACGGAAATTAAATCATAAAACACGAAAACATATTATACACACAACTACCAAACCAATGTCACTTTACCTTGTAATGACTCCGAGTGACCATTCTTATACAATCCAGCGATAAATATAAGCTTCCGAAAACCGCGCCTACTCATTACATCGAACACCTTTCCGGCTCCTGTTAATAGAAGTGGTTTCAAGGCTATGGAGTCAGATATTATGAAATTGCTCCTTGGCTCTTTAAAACAACAGACCAAGAAGCAATTGATTTAGTACATAATAGAAACAATTTAGAATTTCAACCATTTATTGGTCCATAAAGTAATTCCGTTTTGATCTTGTATATGAATAAGGTAGATTCCGGACACCCAATTGGATACTTCTATCTTTTTTAGAGTGCTATTAGCTAGCAGGACTTTGCCATCCATACTACTTATTGAAATCTTAGCGGAGGTAGGCGCCTCTACATATAAGTAGTCGCTGGCCGGATTGGGATAAACCCAAATGTTTAATCCGGTTTGTCCTGTGGCGGCAATACGCACATTCTGGACCCGATACACCTCCGAAGTATCAGAGCATTGGTGATTGTTGATGGTCACCACAGTATAACTACCATTTTCTGTAACCCTGTACGTAGAACCGGTAGCCCCGGGTATAAGCGTGCCGTTAAAGTACCACTGATAAGAACTATAGTTTCCTGCAGTACCCAGTACAAAGCCATCAACAGTGATAACAGGTCTATCGGAGGGGTATAAATGTACCGGGAATACCGTTACCGAACTGGTATCACCGCAGCGAATAATTTGTGCAGAAATAGACCCACTCTCGTTGTTTGCGGTTACATCAATACTTGTACTGTCGCTGGTACCAGACCAGCCCTCTGGCAGGGTCCATATACAGCCATCTATACCTTCCATGTTGGAAAGGTGATAGCGGGCGGTACCATAGGCACAGACAGTATCCGGCCCCTGAATGAATCCTGCC
>JBEBWN010000217.1:0-6865 GCA_040392235.1 Taibaiella helva
CCAGGCATTGGATCTTTCCTGATCATCTAACCTCGTATAGCGGATACTTTATACATTGGGCAACGCACCCAATTGAGTTTAACAGCAGGCCCTAACTATGGGGTAATAAGTCGGAAAAGTGCGCTTGACTAGACACCACTGTCAAGGTCAAAGATGAAAATGTAAAACTAAAAGGCGACAATAGATTGATGAGCAATGGGCTATGGAGTAATAAGTTGAAAAAGTACGCTTGACTTAACACTAATTGCCGGTAGTTAAGGGGGATATAAAAAGAGTTGACCCGATATGGGTCAACACTTAAAACGGGCAAGCGGTAAAAAAAGAGGTGACGCTAACTGTCACCTCCTCTGTAAATATTAATATTCGTCTTCATTAAAGAAAAAATCCTCCTGAGTGGGATAGTCAGGCCATATGTCTTCAACCCCCTCATACATTTCGCCCTCGTCTTCCAACTCCTGCAAGTTCTCGACCACCTCGAGCGGTGCCCCTGAACGAATAGCATAATCTATCAATTCATCTTTTGTGGCCGGCCATGGTGCATCCTCCAGATGTGATGCCAGTTCTAGTGTCCAAAACATATTTTAAATTAATTTATGCAATATTGAATTTGTGCAAATGTAAGGTTTCCCCACCAATTTTGAACATTGCAAATGTTTATACCATTTTATTTTTTTGTAACCACTTGCAAAGTGGGTATGTAGACCGCGTGGAAAGGCAATAGTTTAATTATTATCCTATTTTTGGACCGTTATTACTATCAGACACTGGAATGAAAATAAGTGGGTTCACCATTATACGGAATGCGGTATTGTTCGATTTTCCCGTTGTAGAAAGCATATTGTCTGTATTGGACTGGGTAGATGAGTTTATTGTAGTACTGGGCAATAGCAGCGACGAAACCGAGGCGCTGATCCGCAATATCGACAGTCCGAAAATAAAAATGATCCATGCCGATTGGGATACCGAAAAGTATAGCCAAAAATGCATGATATATGCGCACCAGACAGATATTGCGCTAAGCCACTGCAAAGGCGACTGGTGTATATATATACAGGCCGACGAAGTACTGGCTGATGGCGCGGGGCCTGTTATTGTGAATGCCTGCAGGGAGTATCTTTCTGACAAAAAGGTAGAAGGATTCCTGCTGAAATACGTTCATTTTTTCGGTTTTTATGACCGGTATGTAGATGCATTGCATTTTGCCTACCCGAAAGAGGTTCGGGTTGTTCGTAATGGTATCGAAGTACACTCCTGGAGCGACGCCCAATCCTTCAAAATTATTCCGGGTTTCGATTATGAAGATTACCTGCAGAAAAAAGGCACCCGGAAATTAAACTGCGTTGAGCTGAATGCCTATATGTACCATTACGGTTGGTGCCGGGATCCAAGGCGCATGGTAAAGAAAGTAGCCGAGCAACACAGCCTGCATTCCGGCAATGTGCATGAAGTAGAAGAACCTTACTTTGATTATGGCAACCTGAGCCTGCTACCGGTATTTAAAGGCCGGCATCCTGAAGTAATGACTGCAAGAATAGCACAAACCGAATGGAAACACCTGCTACGCTACACCGGCCCTCCACCCTCTGTACTCGGCAAAAAGTTTAAATTCAAGTACAGGATCATCAATTTTATTGAAAACAAAATACTGGGCGGCAGACTCATCGCAGGCTTCAAAAACTATAACCTGGTGGGCCGCTACGGGTATAAAACACAGCAACAGGTTATTAAACAATAAAACCCATGCTAACAGCAGAAAACCTTTCCAAAAAATATGGGCAATTGCCGGTGGTCAAAAATGTATCCCTGGAAATAGGACGCGGCGAATTTGTGGCCATAGCCGGCCCTTCCGGTGCCGGGAAAAGCACATTGCTCCATATCCTGGGTGGCCTGGATAAGCCCGACAGTGGTAACGTTGTATTGATGGGAGAAACCATGTTCCAGCTTTCACGGAAAAAGCAAGCTGTATTCCGCAACCGGAATATAGGCTTTGTTTTCCAATTCCACCATTTATTACCCGAATTCACGGCGCTGGAGAATGTGTGCATGCCTTTATGGATAGCCCGTAAAAAGCCAAAGGAAGCGACCAGCATGGCGCAGGCGATACTAAAAACAGTTGGCCTGGAACACCGGCTGGACCATAAACCCGGAGCGCTATCAGGAGGGGAACAGCAGAGGGTAGCCATAGCCCGGGCTATTGTACACCGGCCCGCCATTGTTTTTGCCGATGAACCTACCGGCAACCTGGACAGCGCCAATGCCAACGCCATTCATGAGCTTTTCCTGGAACTCAGGGCGCTCTATAACCAGACCTTTGTAGTAGTAACACATAACGAACACCTCGCCGCCATGGCCGACAGGACGCTTATGATGCAGGACGGGGCAGTTATTACAGAACTATACCGGACCAACTCCCAATAAAATACCTGCCGGTATACAGTAAAACGCAGCTGCGGCAGCATGATTTATTACCCCGGTACCTTAAAAAAAGGAGCTGTCCTAAAAAACCCGGACAGCTCCTTTTGTATGTATGGAATACCTGTAGCCGGTATTTTTCTACTAGAATTTATAAGAGTAGGTCAAAGAAAAAGTCGATCCTGGTCTAAATTCCTGTAACAACCAATCTTCGCCCTCAATAATTTTTCCTTCCTTGAATGCGGAACCGTTATATTTTTTGTCGCCGTTCTGATCGAAGTAGAACCGTACAGGGTTATTCAGTATGTCTTTTACATTGAGGCGGAATTCACTACGTTTGGTTACAGCATAACTCACCTGGAAATCCAGCAGGTTACGCGGCGCCTCGTATACAATACCAAAACGATCCTGTCCAATAAAAGTAAGACGTTGCCCTACCCGGTTATACAGTACATTCATGTTTAACTTGCCATTGTTAGAAGTATAAGCCAGGCTGGTATTGATAACGAAAGGAGCCTGCCCTGATAGAGGTCTGCTATCTACCATCTTGCCCCTGATGTACAAGCTATCCACCGTCACATCCGATTTCACATAGGCAAGGTTCACATAATAGGTCAGGTTTTTCAGGAATGAATTCTTCGCGATAAAATCAAGACGTTTTCTTAGTTCAAACTCTATACCGATATTCGTGCCCCGCTTATAATTGCCCGGGCGAATGTCGTAACTACTGCCTGCACCATACACCTGGCTCTCTAATGTATTGCTGAAATTCTTATAAAAAACAGAGGCTGATAATATTTCGCCGGCGTTCATAAACCACTCATAGCGCAAATCTACATTGTCAATCAGGGTACGTTTCAACGCGGTATTTCCTGTAATATTTGCCGACAGCTCATAGTCATAATAACCCAGATTGGCCATTTCTCTTAACTCAGGGCGGGCTACGCTCCTGAAATAAGAAGCACGAAGGTTCGATTTAGTGTTCAGCGAATAAGTAAGGTTAAGTGATGGTAAGATGTCTAACCAACGTTGATCAACTTCCTGCTTAGTAGCGGTAGACAGATCTATGTGGTAAGACTCTAGCCGGGCACCCCAAACCACACGTAGATTTTCACTTATCTTATTGTCCATCATAGCATAACCGCCCAATGTCATGGTCTTAGCTTCATACTGATCGCCATCTCCGGTACCGTCCAGCAGGCTATAGGCGTTGCCATTAATAACATCATCTGCAAAGAGCGTTTGTATAGGACGTTGCACAATTTCGTTAGCATCGGGATGCATAGGATTAATAACAGCTCCCAGGTAACGATTGGCAAAATCGCGATAACGGTATTGCCCGAAAGCGCCGATTTGCAAACTGCTTTTTTCCAGGAACTTAAAAGGAATGGAGTAATTCAGGTTACCATTCCAGATCGACTCGTTCAGATTACCGAATAACCGGTTATTAGCTTTACCTAATGTACCCAGATCGGCTACATACTCCCCTGGCGTTGCACTTTCAAAATAGGATATCTTGCGTTGATCCGGTTGATTATTGGTAATATAATTATAAGATACCAACCAACTTAATTTACTTTGTCCCTGACCAACCTGGTGCTCACCATTTAACGTGGTTTTAAAAAGGGATTTTTGGATCAAATCGAAAGCGTAATACTTAATCTCCTTAGATGAGCTGTAGTTTGTGCCCTCACGGTAAAGAAAGTTATCATCAAAAATGCGGTTGTAAAAGGTTTTCAGTGTGAATTTACTTTTTCCAACATAGTAACCCAGGTTCAATAAGGCCCCCAGGTTGCTGGAATAGGTATAGACATTATCGCGGTAGTCATAATTGTCATACTGACGCTTCAGGTCCTTTTTAATACTCTCATTATGATTATAGGTAACCGCCGCAGTAACCCCGAAACGGGAATTGCCGCCTAAATTATAAATACGTCCCAGGCTACCTTGCAGATTTATGGCCGGCAATGCTTTACGCTCATGGACTGAAAAGTCGTTATTTAATGCCTTAAGATAAGGCACCGATTGTTCCGGTTTATTAGCATCAAGGCGTGAAAGTCCGGCAGTAGTAGGAAATGTAGCCGGCAATTGACGCGCTCCATTATCAAAACCGAGGAAATCGGTACCGGACCGGTAACCGGATTGGAATTTTTTCCCGGTAGCCACTGTATTGTAACCTGTTCCGATACTGATGTTATTGAAATTCTCTTCCGGCACTTCCTTTGTAAGAATATTAATCACCCCACCGGCAAAATCGCCGGGTAAATCGGGGGTTCCGGATTTGGTGATCACGATATTATCGATCATATTAGCAGGAATAATGTCGAAAGAGAAGGCCTTACGGTTAGGCTCTGTACTAGGCAATATGGCATTATCCACCAAAGCCGTATTATAACGGTCGCTAAGTCCACGAATGATCACAAACTTACCATCCTGTATAGTTGTTCCGCTTACACGTTTCAAAGCATCGCCAGTGCTCCTGTCCGGCGACCGTTTAATAACATCTGCCGAAATACCGTCCGAAACGGCCATGGCGTTCTTTTGCATGGTGTACAAAGCGTTTACCGATTCTTTTTTCAGGCTACCGGTAATGACTACTTCCGACAGATCTGTACTTTTAGGCTCTGTCAACGCTACGGAAAGCGTCGTGGTTTTCCCGTCCGTAACAGTTACATCAGTAACTACTTTGGGCTGATATCCTACATATCTAACTTCCAGTTCATAACCACCGGCCGCTATTTCAAAAGTAAATTTTCCGTCAATATCCGTAGTAGTTCCCATAACAGAGCTTTCTTTTCCGGGATGTTTTACAGAAACGGTAACACCGATTAACGTTTCACCTGAGGTGCCATCTGTCACGGTTCCGGAAATTCTCCCTTTCGCTAGAACCTGGCTACCAATCAACAAGCACAAAAACAACGATAATAAATTACGCATAAAACTAAAGTGTGTATTTTGGCCACAAAAGTCTTATGAAAATGTTACCTCTATGTTAGCCCGTGGTTACGGGTGTGTAAACTTAATGTTACCGTAATGTTACCTTGTTTTTCCAGGTTATTAAATTATTAACTATTGGCAGGCTGGGTACAATACCAAGGACATAAATTAATTTTGCGCCCAAATTTTAAGCAAAACTGTTATGGGTTTTAATAGCTTTATCAAGGCATTCCTTCCGAAGGACAAAGTATTTTATAGCATCTTTGAGCAAGTTGGCGCTAATCTTAAGGAAATGGCAGATGCCTTTCAGGATGCTATCGCAGAACCGGACCTTACCAAAAGGAACCAAATGCTCCGCTCCCTTGAAAACGGAGAACATAAAAATGACGAGCTGACCCATAAAGTATTTGTTGAGCTCGGCCAGAACTTCATCACACCTTTTGATCGCGAAGATATTCACTACCTCGCTACCTCTCTTGATGATGTTGCCGACTTTATCTATGCCTCTTCCAAGAAAATGCTGAATTACCAGGTCAGGGAAATGGATTCGTTCATGAAAGAAATGAGCGGCATTATTAAAAACTCCATATATGCCCTGGATAAAGCCTTACATGAATTACGTAATATGAGGAACCTGCGGGCGATCACAGAAGCCTGTGTTCAGATCAACAGTTTTGAGAACCAGGCAGACGATTTACTGGATTCGGGCATCAGTAAAATTTTCGCCTCCAATATGGATGCTATAGAGATCGTAAAACTTAAAGATATATACCAGGATATGGAGGTCATCACCGATAAATGTGAAGACGCCGCCAACGTAATAGAATCTATTATTATCAAATACGCGTAATAAGATCTTTGTAATGGCATTCTTTTCTTGTTGAATGCCCATGCGCGCCGGTAACACGGGCAATCGCATTGAAACAGCAAAACTTATTATGGGTTTTCCTGGCATTTTATCTGCCGCCCTCTAATTAGGACATTTATGACATTACTGATCATTATTATTATATTGGCGCTCATATTCGATTATATCAACGGATTCCATGATGCTGCCAATTCTATAGCTACCGTAGTTTCCACCAAAGTGCTTACTCCATTCCAGGCGGTATTGTGGGCTGCGTTGTTCAATTTTGTGGCTTTCTTTATTTTCAAAGATCATGGAGTGGCCAATACCATTGCCAAAACGGTAAAAGATGGCCAGGATGCCGCAGGTATTCCTTATATTACTTTACCGGTTATCACTGCGGGTTTATTGGCGGCTATTGCCTGGAACCTGATTACCTGGTGGTTTGGTATACCTTCCAGCTCTTCGCACACCCTGATCGGTGGATTTGCCGGTGCAGCTATAGCGCATGCCGGGTTTGGTGCCATTGAGTTGGGAACAATAGGCAAGATTGCCGGCTTTATTTTTCTCGCACCGCTTATCGGGATGCTCATGGCCTTTATTATTTCTATCTGGTTCCTGAACTCCTTCCGGAAAAATATAGCGCCGAAAATTGTATCGTTAGCTATT
>JBEBWN010000218.1:0-6857 GCA_040392235.1 Taibaiella helva
TTGTTCCCCTGACTATTCAGATTGTAAACTCCGGGACCCGGATCGAAGTCGGCAGTGGCTGGCCCGGACGACATCCAACTGTAATTCCCGGATATATAGATGGAGCCGTGTTTATCTACGACTAGACCGGAGGCGGCTTCGGAATATTCGCCTCCCAGGGTAAAGGCGTCGAGGTACTGGCCATCAGGGGTTAGCTTTATTGCAAAAATATCGCTCGCGTTAGGGCCTGAGACTTTTGCCGACAGCTTTTTGATTCCCGCACCCGGATCAAAGTCGACGGTATCGCCAAATGAGCCAGTGATGACCAGGTTCCCGGCTTTATCCATTTTTATATTGCTTCCCTGATCCAGAAAAGCACTTCCGAATTGTTTTACCCAAATCATTTTTCCGGTAGTGTCTAACTTTAGGACGCAGGCATCAATATCCGTAAAGTTGCTGGTATTAAGCGTATAAGGAGGGGTGGTGGTGTCGTTATTGAAATTAGCGTTGTCACTAAAAGTGCCGGTAGCGTATATATACCCTTTATCGTCCAGGCAAATGGAGTTAATAAAGTCGTGGTTGGGGCCGTCATAGGTATACTCCCAAATAGGATTCCCCTTTGGATCCAATTTCCAGATTAATCCGGCACCACCTGCAAAGGTCTTTTTTCTGCGACCGCCAATATAGATCTGACCGGCATTATCTAACTGAATATCAAACCCTGCATTTCCTATACCGGTGCTGCCTAATTGATTAGCCCATAGAAAGCTGCCATCGCTTTTTAATTTGACTACAAAAATATCGGAGGAGCCGGTAGTGAGGAAATTGAAGCCCGATCCGGGATCGAAATCGACAGTGGAGCCGAACTGGCCGGTAGCATATATATTGTCTTCGGCATCGACGGTGATACCACTAACATTATCGTTGGAGCTGCCGGCGAAAGCAGCAGCCCAAATGAAATTGCCGCTTTGGTCGAGTTTGAGCAGAAAAGCATCTACGCTTCCTCCTCCCAACCCTGTAAGATTATGCACTCCTGGTCCAGGATCAAAATCGGCAACGTCGTAGAACTGGCCACCCAGTATAATGTCTCCTTTGTTGTCAATTACAATGGTGTTTCCCACCTCCATGAAAGGTACGAAAGAGCTGCCAGCAGTGCTGGACCCAACATGCTTTGCCCAGACAAATTTGCCTTCTGGGCTTAACTTCAAAATGAAAATGTCGCGGCCGCCGTTGGGCACCATATTGTACGTAATGTTCGGATCCGGGTCGAAATCGACGGTGTCGGTAAAGTGTCCGGTAATATAAACATTGCCTTCTTTATCGAGGGTTAGGTCGCTGGCTCCGTCCCAGTCTTTGCCTCCCATTCCCTTGGCCCATTCCAGGGCAGCTTTTTGTGCTCCTGCCGGCGCCGTCATCAGTAATAAGCATAATGCTATATAATAATGACGCGCATTGTGCATAAAATTTTTGTTCATTGTACCTGTTTGTTTAAATTGTTTATAAATGTTGTCTCACAAATTTCAAGGTAATGGCTGCCGGACGGTTCAGGGAAAGTACGGAAACTATAAATTCAGTGTTTCCCGCAGTGTGGGACTACGCTACCTGTTGTATTTTTGGGCGAGGCGGATAACATCCTGGAGTAAAAAGGCTAAACCCAAAAGCTAAGATTGCCTGTCCATGAACTAACTAAAAGTAGTTGAACTGTCACGCTTCATTACTTTTGCTAACGGTAGAGAATAACGGTAAAGGCATATTGTCTCCACCGGCAATGTCTTAAATCATTTAAAGAGCCGGGTAGAGGCTTTGCAGGGGCACATTGACTTGATCACAAGGGAGTATAAGGGCACTTCTGTATACCTTGAGTTCGACCTGGCTTTTATACAGTCGTTGACAGAAAGCAATAGGTAGAAATACTGAAAATTTAGTTTCAGTGTTTTCCCGGGGATAAGGAGGTGGAATATCTTTTAGATTTGTAGTACAATGATTGCTGATGACAGGTAGTGTTAAGTTAAAGGTGAAACGGCAAAGCCAAAAGGTACCAGTATAATGATCAGTTGTTTATGAGGTAGCGAATCAATTAAAGTACACCCGACCCGGCAGTAGGAACGAGGGGTATGGGATAAAATCGCCAGGCTGCGGTAGACCTTTGGTTATTTCTTTGGCATAAAGAAAAGGAAACAAGTGCCAGGTTAAAAGTAAAATGGCATTTTCAAGGCGACAATTATGGTTAATTTATCACTAATATATAATTATATAGTTAAAGATTGATTTCGTAGATCAAATAGGTGCGTGCTTCCGGGTTATCGATCCGGGGCGCGTTTCCGTATAATTACGGAAAATCTTTTTCGGGGGTTTTACGTAGAAAGGTAGTGCCTGCAAATTGTATGTTTGTATTGTCCTTTTTAGGGAAGGTGGCCAACCCGGATTTTTTTATAGCGCCATTTATGATGAAGCATTTTTACTTTTTATGTTGTGTAGCATATTGCCTGAGTGGCAGTGCTCGCTTTGTGTATGGACAGAAGGTAACCCCGGTTGCCACGGCACCGTCACGGTTGGCTTTTGTGGAGAATAAGGGGCAATGGAATGACACGATCCTGTTCCGGGCCGATCTTTTGGGCGGAGCATTATTCCTTACAGCGCAGGGATTTCGTTTTAACTATTACGCCACAGAAGATGTGATGCGGGCGCATGATATGAAGGTAACTGGTAGTAACGATGCCTGGCAGGATGCGCCTATACGGCATCATGCTTATTGGGTAGAGCTACAGGGCATGTCCGGGCTACCCGGCAATGCAAAAGGGCGGGGTAAGGGCAGCGCTTATCATAATTATTTCCTGGGTAATGACCGGAAGCGCTGGCAGGGCAGGGTGCCTCTGTATGATACGGTGGCTTACGAAAATGCCTATGCCGGTATTGACTTGCTGGTGTATGGTGCAGGCCTGCAATTAAAATATGATTTTGTGGTAAAACCCGGCGGAAATGTTGCTGATATACGGCTAAATTACAAAGGAGTGGTACCGGAGCTCCAGGCAGATGGTAGCCTGAGAATCCGTACATCAGTTAATGAAATAGTGGAAATGAAACCTTATGTTTATCAATGGATAGCAGGGCAACAGGTTGATGTACAATGTAACTATCGCTGGAACGCCAAAAGCAATGAACTGTCTTTCGTTTTTCCAGAGGGTTATAACCAACACTATAACCTGGTTATAGATCCGCTCCTGGTGTTTGCTACCTTAAGCGGTGGTACGGCGGAGACTTTTGGTTATAGCGCCGCTTATGACCGGGAGGGTAATTTTTATGCAGGTGGGGAATGTCATAAATCAGGTTGGGTTACCACTCCTGGCGCTTTTAAAGATAAGTTTGCCGCTAGCCTGGATATAGGATTAAGTAAGTACAATGCGGCGGGAACAGACCTGGTCTATTCCACCTACCTGGGCGGGCGCAGTGTAGAACAACCTAATAGCCTTGTGGTCAATAGCAAAAATGAATTGATCGTAATGGGGAATACTTCGTCAAAAGACATGCCGGTGACGGAAGGCTGCTGGGATAGTACGATTGCCGGATTTGATATTTTTATAACTAAGTTTACTGCCGACGGAGGAAATCTTGTAGGGTCTACCTTATTGGGTGGCAGTTCTATCGACGGGTTGGAAGGTAGTTCCCTGAGTACCTTAGCAGGGGACCGGCAAAGGGGAGAAGTTTGGGTAGATAGTGCCGACAATATATATGTCGCTTCCTGTACCTATTCGGAGGACTACCCGGTAACTGATGGCGCCTTTCAAAAGAAGTTTGGGGGTGGCCCGCTTGATGGATGCTTTACGGTATTGGACCCTTATTGTAAGAAGATACTGTATAGCACTTTTATTGGAGGAAGCGGAATGGATGTTTGCTTTTCTTTGGTTCAAGGTGCCCATAACGATTTTTTTGTAACGGGCACTACCACGAGTGCTGATTTTAAAGTGAGCCCTGCCGCCTATCAGCAAAAGTTGTTGGGCGGCAAGGATGCTTACCTGCTTCGTTTTGGGTTAAAAGAAGGTCTTATAGCCGGTACTTACCTGGGCACGGAGGCTTCTGACTGGGGCTATAAGATCCAGTTGGATGGCCAGGGCAGTCCCTGGGTGTTGGGCCGAACGCAAAGCCCGGATTACCCGGTAAGTCCGGGAGTAGTACATCAGGCAGGTGGGCAAATGTTTGTACAACAAATGTCCGCTAACCTCGACCAGGCATTGGTAGCTACAAAGTTCTCCGGTCATAATACACTTCCAACCCCCGTCAGTTTTATGATCGATCAATGCGGTAAACTATATCTGAGTTGCCTGACAACGGACAGTACCATGCCGCTTTCGCCTGACGCATTTGCAGGGTATGCACAGAATATTACCGGCTTCTGGCTGGGCGTATTCAATCCTGGTTTCGAAAGCCTGTATTATGGTACGTATTACCGGGGAATCGATCATTCGGATGGCGGTACCAGCCGTTATGATCCTTATGGTATTGTGTATCATAGCGCCTGTATTTGTAACCGCAATTTTGAAACGACACCACAAGCCTATGGACAATATTTCAGCGGTACAGCCAGGTGCGACTGCGGGAGTTTTAAATTTAATTTTGAAAGTGTGAAACCCCGGGCTTCGTTCTCGCTGGCCCCGGGCTTGCGTGACACCGGTTGCCTGCCTTACCAGGTGGATGTGCATAACAGTTCGGATATGGCCACACGGTATTACTGGGATTTCGGCGATGGTTTTACCAGCACAGAAAAAGTGCCGACGCATATTTATAACCGTAGCGGCGAATATACTATAACATTGGTGGGCTATAATGACACAATGTGTATCACGCTGGATACGTTCCGCAAGAAAATATGGGTAGTAGAGGTAGATACGCCTGTTATGGCAATGAACGATACTATATTGTGCAGTTTCAGTCCGTTTCGCCCCCAGGTGTTGCTGGTTAATCAGCAGAACAGTATGCGTTATCATTGGGGGCCTGCCGAATATGTGCTGAAGGATTCCGCCAGCCTGGAACCATTGTTGGACCCCCTGGAGCAACGGGCTTTTGTATTGACCGTAACCAATAGCGTAAATGGCTGTGTTATATCTGCCACGGACACATTGCAGTTACAGGTGTTTGATCCCAGTATGTATCGTCTTAATGTGAACGATACCTTATTGTGCCGGGGCGACAGCGTATGGTTGCACCTAGCTTCTGCCGATACTACCAGTATGTATCAATGGTCGCCTCCCGTTTATCTCTCGCATGCTGACGGCAAAATAACTTATGCGTATCCTCAATATACGCAGGACTATACGGTAGCAGTAATTAATGATTATTGCCCCTACCAGGATTATAAAGTACATATAGCCGTGGAGCCGCGCCCGGATATAGATCTTGGTGCTGATACGGTTATTTGCTGGAATGAGGACTGGCAACTTTATGCTTCGGTACGTCCCCGCTCATACCGTGACTATGATTATTTATGGTCACCAGCTGATTATGTGGATGATGCCAGTAGCCCTTTCCCAATGCTTACCCGTAGGGAAACGGTAACGATGTCTGTTGCCGTCAGTACGCCGGGCGGATGTATTGCCCGGGACGAGGTGCATATAGGGGTTGTGCAGGAACTGGAGCTGGAAGTCAACACGCGGGATACGGGCCTATGTCCGGGCGATACGCTATTGCTGTCGGCCTCGGGAGCGCCTATGCTCTATTGGCGCCCCAATGTGCGGATCAGCGATACGGCAGGCAATGAAGTTTGGTTGAACCCGGAGCAAAGCGGCGTCTATATACTCACCGGAACGGACGGACGTTGTTATGATTCTATCGCGGTATGGGTTGACGTTTATCCGGCAGCCATTCTGACTATGCCCGAGGCAGTTACGATATGGGAGGGAGAGCATTACCAAATCAGCCCGGAGACCAATTGCCTGTATTTTGAATGGTTCCCTAGTTCGGGCCTGAATAATGCGCAGATTGCTAACCCAATGGCCGAACCGGAAGTACGCACACGTTATTATGTTCAGGCCCGTACAGAGCAGGGCTGCGCTTTGTCGGACTCTATTGATGTATTGGTCGAAACAGAACCTGTGCTGGAGATGCCCAACGCTTATAATCCTTCGGGGGGGACCGATCTGAAGCCGGTAAGGAAGGGGCCCGTTACCTTAAAGACCTTCCAGGTATATAACCGCTGGGGCGCTTTGGTATTTGAAACGCATGATATAGACAAGGGCTGGGACGGTCGATATAAAGGAAAGATACAACCCCTGGGCGTTTATTTGTATCATATTGAAGCCAGTACCCCGAAGGGGAAACTGTTCCTGATGAATGGCGATGTGACATTGGTCCGGTAGTGTTGCGTTCCGGGATGTTATTAATAAGTGAAAAGTTAAAAGGACAAGCCAAAAAGCTTTTGCCCAGCTCTTTCATTTTACTTGGGGTCTGCTGTTAAACTCAATTGGGTGCATCCTCCAATGTAGTTAAAGTATCCGCTATACGAGGTTAGATGATCAGGAAAGATACAAATGCTCCTTTAGATAAGCCAGGCTTACCTGTTCATAACCGCGGATGAAATCCGTGGCAAAGAGATCGTTGGACGCAAGCCCTGCGGGCTTGAACAGCTCACAAAAGAAAAAAGTGTGCTATCTGTTGGGGGCGATTTGTGCATGTAGGCGGTTTTCGAGGTGAAACTTATGCCTTGATAATCGATGGGGCGGTAATGGAATTGTCAATTTTGGCTTGGCCCAGTATTAGGATGGATATCTCCACTTCGGCCGACATCAAGACAAAAAAAGCTTCCACGCCGCAGAGGCTATGCTAAGCCCGCTTTTTTTGTCTGGCTATGCTACTGCCGGCAAAGCCGTATGGGGGTATCGTCTTCA
>JBEBWN010000219.1:0-6845 GCA_040392235.1 Taibaiella helva
CAATTCGGTAAATATTATAAGTACCTGTATTACCGGGATACTGCTGTTCGCTATTATGCAAAGGCGCTTAAGTTGCTGGAAAGGCATCGTGTGTCCGATTCTGTACTGGCATATTATAATATATTCAATGATTTGGGTGAGCTGTACATGGATAAATATGCGGATATACCTATCGCAATTGGTTATTTTGAGAAAGCCAGGAAACTGGCATTGTTAAAGAAGGATAAAACCATACTGGCTTCTGTATTGGTTGGCCTCGGAGCTGCCCATGCCAATCGAATCATATTTGACAAGAAGAACCACGATGACTATGAAAAAGGACTGAACTATTTTAAAGAAGCTCTTTGGTTACTACAGGATTCGGCCAACAACCGGAAGGAGACCTTTAGGAATATTTATAATAATATGGCCACGGTTTATCTCAATCTGGACCAATTGGACTCGGCGGCTTATTTTGCCAATAAGGCCTGGCCGGGCAATACTCCTACCATAGACAGTAAAACAATGGATATTCATACCTTGCTGCTGCTGGGAACCGGCATTATGAAAAGGCAGCATTATGCTGCTGCTCAAAAATATTTATTATATGCCAGAACACTGTGCCTCGCCTTGACGGATAGAAAAAGATTACTTGAAGTAGATAAGCTGCTATACGGGCTTTTTATAGCCAGCCGGCAATATGACAGGGCTTTAGCCTATCTACAGTCTTATACTTTTCTGCGGGACAACCTTATTGACGAGCAGAAAATAAAAACCATCGCAGACCTGGAAATTAAATACCAGTTTTCGGAAAAAAACCGGGAGCTGGCGGAAAAAAACCTAGAGCTGAACAGGCGGGAAAGCCAGCTCCGGGAAAAGAATCTTTGGATATGGACCATTGGTATGGGTTGTATTCTGCTAGCCGGTTTCTTGTTGATATTGTGGCGCAATTATCAGCATCGTAAACGGCGGTTGGAGGAACAACAACAATTATGGCAACAGGGTGAAGAAATACGGACTCTGAAAGCCACGATAGCGGGGGAGGAGAAAGAACGTGCCCGCATTGGAAGGGAACTCCATGATGGTATTGTCGGTCAATTGGCTGCAGCGAGGATGAATTTCAACATGATACAACGCAAGCATGCTTTGCCGGACCTGAGGGAGGATTTCCAGGAGGCCTTGAATTATTTGGACGAGACGGCGGCGGAGCTGCGTAAAACGGCACATAATATTATGCCCGGCATTTTGCTCGACCAGGGATTGCCTGTGGCCATCGATACATTCTGTGAAAAAACAAGTACATTTACGGGTATTCAGATAGATGTGCACCTGGACGATAATATCCCGGGTTTTGATACAGATTTTGAGTTATCCGTTTACCGTATGATCCAGGAGCTCGTTCAGAATATTATCAAGCATGCAGATGCCACAAGAGCCCTGGTACAATTGGAGTATCACGCCCCCCTCCTGATCCTGACAGTGGAAGATAACGGCAGGGGCATCGACATATTGCCGGAGTCTACTGAAGGTATGGGTTTGCGCAATTTGAAGGCGCGGGTACAGGCTTTACAAGGCAATTTCGAGATTTTGGGCAGAGCGGGCGAGGGGACATCGGTTTATATAGAATTTGATATATCGCTATTACTAAGAACAGACGAGTTATGAGTATATGTGTATCTATTGCTGATGATCATTCTCTTGTTGTCCACGGTATTACCCGTCTTTTGCAACAGGAACCTGATATGCAGGTGGTTGCCGGTTATTCTTCTGGAAATGCCCTCCTGGAAGGTCTGGCAGAAATAATGCCCGACATCCTGCTGCTTGATATTCAATTGCCCGATAAAACAGGAAATGAAATAATCCGCATTCTTCAGAAAGAGTATCCGGAGCTAAAAGTCATTGCATTAACCAGTATGGACACTATTTTTCATGTAAAGGACATGATTCGCCATGGCTGCATGGGCTATGTTACCAAACAGGCTATTGATGATGTATTGCTGGAGGCCATCAGGCAGGTATATGCCGGTGCGCAGTTTATTGAAGAGGAGTTAGAAAAGCGTTGGATGAAAAGCGTGATGAAGTCTAACCGTGAACAGACACAGCAGTCGCCTTTGTCCAGGAGGGAAAAGGAGATCTTACGGCTGATTGCTTCTGAATACACTACGCAGGAAATAGCGGAACAACTTTTCCTGAGTCAGCGAACGGTGGATAGCCATCGTTATACACTTTTGCAGAAATTAAACGTCAAAAATACGGCCGGTTTGGTTAGGGTGGCTGTGCAGATGGGTTTATTAGAATAGATAGTGTACAGTATAAAAAAGATACTAATAGTAAGTTAAGCATAATTTGTCGCCTGGAAGACCCTTAGCTGATTATATGTTTTGGATGTTGTGCTTTTTGGTTTTACCTTTTTACTTTTAACTTAACACTAATATGGCGGCTCAGAATAAAACGCAGGAAACGCATGCCGATGTAGCAGAATTTATAGCCTCCGCGGTAGCCGAACAACAACGGGCGGACGCGTATGCTTTGGTAGAATTGTTGAGCAAGGCTTCGGGCTATAAGCCGGTTATGTGGGGCAGTAATATTATAGGCTTCGGCCGTTATCATTACCGATATGCCAGCGGGCATGAAGGCGACGCAGCCTTGGTGGGCTTCTCTCCCCGGAAGGCTGCTTTTTCGCTTTATATTTTTACAGGGTTACCGGAGCATGAAAACCTGCTGGAAGGCTTGGGTAAGTACTCCAGGGGCAAGGCCTGTATTTATGTAAAGAAGCTGTCTGACATTGATCCCGTTGCTTTGACAAAATTAGTACAGGCTACTATTGCGTTTCTACAGGCAAAATATCCATCGTAGGAGCGTTAATCATCTGGGAAGCATGCTGCTGTATAACTGTATGAACATTTAAAAAAGGTAACGATTATGAGCGCAGTTAATCGATGGGAAGAAGAACTGGTATTGTTGCAAAGTATTGCAGACAAAGCGGGACTGGACAAGGCCCTGAAATGGGGTATTGACGTATATATGCACGAGGAACGCAATGTGTTTGCCTTTTGCGGCTTTAAGAGCCATTTCGCTTTATGGTTTTACAATGGGGTTTTTCTGAAGGATAAATATAAAGTACTCGTCAACGCGCAGGACGGCAAAACCAAATCGCTGCGGCAGTGGCGGTTTACCAGCAAGGAAGAAATTAATGAGCAGCGGATTTTAGAATATGTCCGTGAAGCGGTGGCTATAGAACGTAAAGGCCTGAAACTGGCGCCGGAAAAAACAGATGAACCACCCCTGCCGGATATCTTGAAGGCAGTATTCCGGAAAAATAAAGCGCTGAAGCTGGCCTTTGATCAACTTACCCCCGGAAGAAAGAAGGAGTACCTGTTGTATATACAGGAGGCGAAACAGGAAGCTACCCGTCAGAAACGTATCGAAAGAATAATGCCCATAATATTGGCTGGTAAAGGATTGAACGATAGATATAAGTAGATGAAGCTTTTTTCCGGTACTGCCGGGAGGTTTACCGCCGCCGTCCGCAGATTTTGTTTCGCTATTCTTTAAAGCTCCCCGGTTGTGCCTATACCTTTGGTCTTTAGGCATGCTGCACGATCAACGCGTCCTGGCGCCCCTGCTGTCTGCAGGATAAACTCCGTGGAGCCATTCCCTGAACAGGAGTAGGATGTATTGTCCATTTTTTGGGCAAATGCGCATAGTGATGAATATCCGGCGAGATGCCCGACTACGCATTTTGCTCCCGTTACTCTGCAGCAGAAGTTCCGCTCGACGTTGTGGGGATTAGAGCTTATTTGCGTATGCCTTGCGTGTGGTATGCTCTATTATTTGCCGGGTTTTATTGCGGGAATATGAAGCGGAAAAATTCTAAAAAAGAAAGCCGGCCTGAGAACAGGCCAGCCCCTATAAACCCTATCACCATGAAAAACCAAAGATACGATGAATATCATTTTTGGCCAAAAAAACTTCCGTTTTGTTGGATATTTTTTTGATAAATATACTTTCACTTCATAATTAAAAAAGAATAGTTTTTCTGCTAGAAAAAGATACTGCTGAGCCCCAGGCGGATGCCCAATGAAGGGTTGGATTGACCGCTTTCATAGCCGGCAATAAAATCGACGCGGCCAAAACGGAATATTTTTACACCAATATTTTCCAGCCCTATAAACACCTCCGTATAGTAATTTTTTGTGTCAATATACAGGCTGTTGACACCGGCTACCAATTGCCAGTTTAAATGCCGGAATCCGGGTATTTTATTGGTGATTGCCCCCAGCAAGTGCCATTCCAGGTGCAATTGACCGTAGATATCGGCTGTGTTGCTGTATCTGTAATAGGGTGCCAGCTGGAAACTGCTTTTATAAGCTCCGGCCAGGAAAGTGAGATTGCCGTTAAAATGTTGCCAGTCAGGTAAACCCACTTCTGCCTGGTTAATAAAGCCGCCAGCAATAGCATTATATTGTAGTTCGCCCCAGAGTTGTAAACCGAATTGGCCGGTAACAGATAACTTCCATTTATCGAAATTGCTGGTACTTTCTCCTATACCAGCAATAGCTTTGGTATAGGTAGCGGCAAACACCGGGGCTTTGCCTGGCAGGGCGGTAGTATGTTTGGGGTAGCGTATATACCGCCAGCCCGGTTGAAAACGGGCGCCCAGGTCAATAATGAAAGCCGTATGTTGTTTAAATTCAGGTAGTTCTGCCGGTTGGTTGCTGCTGATCCGGTGCCTGTTTTCCTCTTCTAATGTGTAGTCGGTAGTATTATGCAGGGGCATTCTTTGCTCATAGGATAGCTGTGCCGATAGGTCCAGGCCATTGCCCCAGGCCCGCTGTACAGAGCCCCGCGCAAAGCGGTTTTCATAGATCTTCATGTAATTCCGCCCACCCAGAAGGGTATACAGCTCGTTTATCAGGGGACTGATCGGCTCTGCACCATTAATCTGGTACACATACTGACCTCCCTGTAGCCTAAGCCGCCAGGACCGACTTGGGCGGGACGGGTGATTAAGCCGGTATTCTGTATGGAAAAGGGCATTATAATGCCGGTTGTTGAATCCATAACGGTTTGTAACGCCCATCTCCAGGTTTTTCAGTGCCGAAATCCTGTATTTCCAGGATAGCATTAACCGTGCATTTATACCCTCGACTGTATTATAAGCTATTCCGGAAGGGATGGAGGATAGGGCAAATGTATGTTGGGCTATCCGGACCGAAGGGCCGGATAACAGCCAGGCATCCAGCCCCAGCTTATATTCGGTTGCCGTTTGCAGGGAATCCTCCTTTTGTTTTTGTACGACGTACAAGCTGTCCTTCCGTTCAAAATCCCGGACTTCATCCCGGGCCAGGGGGACCGGCCGGATGCTGTCCCAGTAAGCAGCACTGCGGCTTTGTGCTGTAGAGTCGTAGGTAGAAAGTATTCTTTTCTGGAATAGACTGTGGTCTACGGGGGCATTAACTACCTGGTTGCGGTAATTGGTGGCAATATGCCCCGCGATCTCGAAGCCTGCCAGGTTGATGACCGGGTACAGCACCTGGTTTTGGATAACCCACGATCCTTTGCCTACTGTTGTGAAATACTGGTCCAGTTTAAGCGTATCCAGCAGGTTCAGTTGAGAGGATGCATCGAGACTGAGGTCAACGCTTTGGAACACCCATTCGCCGTCTACCACATAGACATACCCTTTGAAAAGAGGTGCATACTTCCGCTTAGGAATAACCCGTATTTTTTTTATCAGTTTGCCATTGTCCGTATAACTGCCGCTGTATTGGAAGCGGTAGTGTGCAAAAGCGTTATCATGGGCCGGCGAAATAAAACCCCTTTTGTTGAGCCCCTCCAGTATGGTAACATTATTTTGGTAAATATCAATGATCTCCGGCATGGTTGCCCAACCCAGGCCCTGGGGGTTGCCGCTTTCGCGAATGGAGACTACGTGGGTATGGTGTTTATCCGGCGCCAGAAAGGTATAACGGCTGGTTTCCTCCAGCAGGTAAACAATGCCCTTCCCGCTAGAGTCGAGGCCTGCGCTTTTGTTCATTTCTTCATAGTCTTCTTTGCCCAGTTTAATACCCATAATGGATTTAGGGGTTGAGCGGGTACGCAGAAGCCCTTTCAGGTAAATATCCGTTTGCAGGGATTTTATCCGGGCGGTATGCTCCTGTTTTTGGCGTATAACTTTCCGCATAATAGGATAGGCGGGGTCCTCACTGTCGGCATGGACTATAATTTCGGCCATTTCCAGTTTCTGCGGACTCATTTTAAAATCGATTTTTTTTTCCTCCTGTCCCACCTCAATACGACGGATAAGGGTTTGGTAGCCCACAACCTGACAACTTATTTCCCGGGGACCGGCTGCTAACTCCAGTGTGTAGTATCCTTCTTCATTGGCTAGTGCACCCCTGGTAGTGCCCACTTCGGCAATAGATGCCCAGCCTAATGCCTGTCCGTTTTCATCGGTTACCCGGCCTTTTATCCAGGCACTATATGTCGTTATTGTATGCAGGCAAAGAAGGAGCATCAGGAGCAGGGAGCGGGGAGGACTAAGGGGAAGCAGGAAAGGGTTATACCGGAACATGGAGCATAATTTAAATAACCGGCCGAAGATAATATATTTTAACACATAGGGCATATATCTTATAAGGGCTCCCACGGGAATAGCAGCTCCCCGAATTGGATGTTTTTTCCTTACTTTTGCACCCATGATTTTAACACCTCTTTCTGCAACCAGTCCCATAGACGGTCGCTATCGCAGGCAATTAGAAGAGCTTGCGCCTTATTTTTCAGAATTCGGATTGATCAGGTACCGGTTACGTGTCGAAGTGGAGTATTTCCTGGCCCTTGCCGAAGTAGGTATTTTTAAACTG
>JBEBWN010000220.1:0-6808 GCA_040392235.1 Taibaiella helva
CCGTGCCTCTTCGCCAATTATACCATAAATATTTTTCATATACCACAATGACCCAACAGCCCGGCAAACCAGCCCGTATAGAAAAGATAGTTTATCCTATTCAGAAATTTATCCAGCAAGAAAAGTCGGGCGGTATTATCCTGGGCATTAGCGTTATTGTTGCCCTGGTATTGGCCAATTCGCCCTGGGCGGAGGGCTACCACCATATATTAGAGCATAAGCTGGGCATACAATGGGATGACCAGACTTATTTCGCTTTTAACCTGCATCACTGGATAAATGATGGTTTGATGGCCATTTTCTTTTTTGTTGTAGGCCTGGAATTGAAGAGGGAAATTGTTGGCGGCGAATTGTCTAACCCCAGGAAGGCCTTGTTGCCTATAGGCGCCGCACTGGGGGGTATGGTGGTGCCGGCAGGTATTTATCTTTTACTCAACCCGGCTGCCGAAGTGCACAGTGGCTGGGGTATACCTATGGCCACCGATATTGCCTTCGCTTTAGGCGTATTGTACCTTCTGGGCAACAAAATACCATTGTCCTTAAAAGTGTTTCTTACCGCGCTGGCTATTGTTGATGACCTGGGCGCCGTATTGGTCATCGCTTTATTTTATACTTCAGATATATCGATAATGCATTTGCTTGGCGGCTTCCTGGTATTGGGCATAATGTACCTGGGCAACCGGATGGGCATCAGGAGCATTCTTTTTTATGCCGTATTAGGGATCGGTGGTGTATGGACTACGTTTTTATTGTCCGGTGTTCATGCTACTATTGCTGCTGTGCTGGCGGCTTTTACCATACCGGCACATGTAAAGATCAACGAGCACACTTATATCAATCGGATACAAAAATATCTTTCCCGGTTCAAAAATATTGACCCGGATGAAACCAAGCCCACGCTCACGCATGAACAGCTGCATATCCTGGATGAAATTAAAAAAGACACCTTTAAGGCTATCCCACCTCTGCAACAACTGGAACACGCCTTACATCCGCTGGTCACCTTTGTGATCATTCCCATTTTTGCCTTGGCCAATGCCGGTGTATCATTAGATATGGACATCGATCAGTTGTTCAGCACTAATGTTGCTCTGGGCGTAGCCCTGGGGCTTTTTGTGGGTAAGGTGCTGGGTGTGGTGGGTTTTACCTGGATAATGGTTAAGTTGAAGGTAGCGCCCTTTCCGGAAGGTATGAATATCAGAACCCTTTTTGGCCTGGGCTTATTGGCAGCCATAGGCTTTACCATGTCTCTTTTTGTTACTTCCCTGGCCTTTGATCAGCAGGAATATATAACACAGGCCAAAATAGGCATTTTCGCGGCCTCGATCCTCGGTGGTGTATCCGGTTATATTGTTTTAAACCGGGCTGCACGGCGCTAGTGTTGCGTTTAAAGTTAAAAGTTAAAAAGGCAAAGCCAAAAAGCTACAATCGCCTGTTCGTTAACTAAGTAAGGGCAAGCCGAGGCGAGCAATCACGCTTAACCTGGCGCGTGGGGCTTCGTTATATCGCCGGAATAACACATGTGCTCCCCGCGTTCCCGTCCATTGCGAGGAACGAAGCAATCTCTTCCCGTTTTATCCGTGGGGTCTGCCTTCGACTTCGGTGCATTTGCCCGATCAAGGCGTTATTGGCGGCCTATTGGAGCCATCCCCTAAGCACGGGTAGGATGTTTATAGCTGCATTAAGGCCGAACGCTGCTTTTTGACTGTCATTTGTTTTTCCGGCGTTTTCAATGCAAGATGATGGCCTGATGGTTATTTTGGCGGTATCGGATATGTTAATTTTGGCTTGGCCCAATATTAGGATAGATCTCTCCAATCGGTCGACATCAAGACAAAAAAAAGCTTCCACGCCGCATGGGCTATGCTAAACCCGCTTTTTTGTCTGGCTATACTACAGCCGGCAAAGCCGTATGGAGCTCGGACTTCTAGAGAGGGGAAGATTCTTTTTCTAGTTTCGTGGGCCTGGTTTTATTATGAATGTATTTGCCGGTGCGCATGTTTTTTCGCGTGTCCCTTTCCTTCCCCGCGTTCCCGTCTATTGCGAGGAACGAAGCAATCCCTTTCCCGTTTTGCCTGCGGGTGTTTGCCTTTGGCTCCGGTGCATGTCGCCCCATCAAGGCGTCATTGGCGACCGATTGGAGCCGTCTCTGGGTCTTTATGTTTCTTTTCTTTCGCCCAGCGTCCGGGTACTATGTATTTGTACTTACACCATAATTCTACCACCGGTGTAATTTCGAATGCGCGTTGGCTAGATTGCTTCCTTTGTCGCAATTCGCGGAGCGATTAAATTTGGGGCACCTTTTTGCTTGTTCGTGGCATGAAAAAATGTACATTATCCTTTTCATGTCACTTTAGTGAGATTACAGTATCATATACCCCAGACAGCATTTGGGAAAATAGAACGATTATAATATCATTTCTACTGCATTTAGCCGTCGAACACGTGTTAATATCAATCTAATTTAATAATTCGGGGTATTAGAGAAATTAAATATTGAGGTAATTTATTTTTTCTCGCTATTAGTCCATTCTCTAGTGAAAGCAAGTGTTTAGGCTCTGTTGCGTATGCAGAAGTATCAAACACATCAATAACGTCAAAATATTCGAAATGCATATTTAAGTTGTCAAACCCCTCAAAATATCTCTTTTTAATTTCATCATCCGAAACAAAATGTCCCCCGTTTTCAACTCGTATGGCTACTCGCTTTTTCGCCTCCGCGATCGATTTTAGGCATAGATATATAAGATGTAATTTATACCCATTTTTTTTGAAATGTTCCGGCCAATAAAGCGGGGTGGAATTGAAGTTGGTTTCATAACAAAAGTTATTCCTTTGAGTTATGGCCAAATTGATCTGATTTTTAAAATCAGCAAATGCCATGCGGTGAGCCATTTCGTCGCGAATATCTATATCAATCAATGATGCATAAAAATTCAGGTACTGAATATCATAATCGAAAGGTAGAAAACCTGTGGGAGCCAGTGATCCAGAGAAAGAAGATTTGCCGGAACCATTGCAACCGGCGATTATTAAAAGGGTAGGTTTAGACATTCCTGGAGTGTACGGTTACTTTCGGGGATTTTACGTTGCTGCCAGACTGAATGCTTTTTTCATAAACTTTAACCTGACGCCTGATTTCAGGCATTGCCTTTCGCATTTTTTCGAGAATATACGTTATTCGTTGTTCGGTATTAGATGACTTTTTCACATTGCAAATATATGAAAAATAAACTATTTTTTTTGCTAAAATCATTTTAGTCCGGGGTGAGCGGCACCACTCTTGAAGATAAATATATTATGTCTTTGCTGGCGAACATCTAGCGACTACGTCCAATCAACCTGTCCATGACAAACCTTACCCACAATTGCTAGCTATAAATGCGCCCTTCCCCCGCGTTCCCGTCTATTGCGAGGAACGAAGCAATCTTTTTCCTGTTTTACCTGCGTGTGTTTGCCTTTGGCCACGGTGCATGTTTCCCCATCAAGGCGTCTTGATGCCCCAGCCGGACAAGCAAATTTATTCTACTTGATCAATTTATACCGCAGGGCAATCTTAGCCAGCCGCACAGCGTTATTAACGCCGAACTTCTGGTACAGGCCCAGCTTATACTTTTCTACTGTGCGGGAGCTCATAAACAGCTTTTCGCCTATGTCGGCATTCGAAAAACCATCGCATACCAGTTCCAGTATTTCCTGTTCCTTTGCGCTGATTTCGATCGTTTTTTCCTGCCTGGGCGTTATCATAGTCTCCCATATCCGCTCCTTTATGGTAGCTTCCAGGAAGCGTTCGCCCCGGTACAATGTTTCAATAGCGTGTACCAGTACGGCAGCGCTCACCGTTTTATGCACATAGCCCATACAGCCGTTTTGCAGCATGTCCTGCACCTCAAAAGGGTCGTCCTGGCTGGTAATGGCCAGTATTTTCAGGCCGGGATATAGCGGACCTATAGCGCGCACCAGGGCGTGGCCGCTAATGTCCGGAAACTGTATGTCCAGTAGCAATACATCGGGCTGTTCCTCCTTTAAGCCTTCCAGCAGGGCTTTACCGCTAGGGTAGTGGGCGCCTATGCTGATATGCGTGTACCGGGCCAGTATTTTACCGATGCCTTCGGCAATAAGCGGATGGTCGTCTGCAATGGCAATGCGTATACTCATGTTCGTGCCAGTATATAATGTTTCAAATCAAAATCGAGCAGTATCTGTGTACCGTGTGCGCTGCTGTTTACCTGCATTTTGCCGCCCAGTATCTTCAACCTGTTTTGCAAGTTATATAATCCTACGCCGGCTTGCAAATTTTCGGCCGGCATGCCCTTGCCATTGTCCTGCACACTGATACGGAGGTGCTTATCATCTGCTGTGCATACCAGGGCTACGGCGCTGGCTTCGGCATGCTTTATTATATTATTCAGCAGTTCCTGCACTATACGGTATATATGCAGTTCAAATGCTTCGGTCAGCAGGGGTAAGTTGCCTTCTATGCTAAAGTCTATAGCCAGGGGCAGTACTTTAGTTATTTTTTGGCAATAAATGTTCAGGGCCGTTTCCAGCCCCGTGTTTTCCAGGGCTGAGGGCAGCATATTGTGCGATGTGGCCCTGAGTTCGGCAATGCTTTGCTCCAGGTAATGAACGGCTTCCTGAAACCCGGCGGCGTCTATGTGTGCAACAGTACCGGCCGGAGCCAGGGCATCGAAATTCATTTTGGCATACGATAGCCGGTTCACAATGCCGTCATGCAGTTCGGTAGCCAGGCGCATGCGTTCCTGCTCTTCTCCTTCCAGCCGGGCCTCCAGGCGGGCTATTTTTGCTTTTTGCTGCCTTCTGTAAAGGATGGCGCCCAGTAGTATCAACCCCGTCAGCGCGCCGCCTATCCACAGGTATTGTTGCTGTATCTTCAGCTGTTGCCGGGCTATCTGGTATTGTTTTTGAGCCAGCTCTTTGTCTTTCTGTGCCGTTCGGAATTTTACTTCTGTTTGATTTATGGCATATAGGGCTTTGTCGTCGTAGCTTTGTTGCAATACTACCAGGTAGTTTAGCAGGTATTGGTAGGCTTGCGGAATGTTTTGTGTAGAATCCAATAAGGCAATTAATTTGGGATAGCTTCTCAGTTGGGCATGTATATTCTTTTTTTCTTCGGCCTTTTTTACTATTTGCCGGTATAGATCTATCGCTTTGTGCCAATTACCCGAACTATAGTAGTAAGTGGCCAGGTTTTGTTGTAAGCTCAGTTCATTGGTGGCATTGGAAGGATCAACTGCAATAGCGGAGTCTATATATTGTTTGGCTGCGGCGAAATCATTCCTCTGAATATAAATGCGCGCGATGTTCGAATAAACGGTTTGTTTATCTTCCGGATGCTTCACTGCCGTATATACCTGCACCGTCAGGTTATAGTAATATAAAGCGGAGTCCTGCATTTCTTTCTCGTGGTACAAAGCGCCTATATTGCCATAAGTGTCCGCCAAATAAGGACTGGGCCTCTTTAAGCTTAGGGCCAGGTCCTTGGCTGCATTGAAGTAATACAATGCCCGGTTAAAATTAAGCGCTGTATTATCTATCGATCTGGCCAGCGCTATGCCCATGTACTGATTGGTGGTTATAAGGAATATGGTATCCTCCGGCCGGAATTTTTGGGTAGCATACAAACAGCGTTCCAGCCAGTAGACCGCCGAATCGTAACGGGATAGCTTCAGGTAGCTTTTGCCCACATATTCACTAGCTATAGTATATATACGGCAGTTATTGTTTTTAAATTGCTTAGAATGTACCACCGCCCTAAGAAAATGAGGAATAGCTTTTTCATAGTCGGCCTGTATTTCGTACCAATACCGGCCTATGCCGCCCAAGGACCTTGCTATTCCTTCATGAAAGTTAAGTTGTTCGCTATACGATAATGCCTGTTTATAGTATTGCAAAGCTTGTGCAGCGCTGTCCTGCGCTCTGAGTGTCCAATATTTGTTGGCTTTGTTTAATAGCGAAAGGGCCGAATCACTGGACACTGCGGGAATGGCCGGAATATTGCTTATCGCCACCTGTTTTTCACTTCTTGCGTTATGCATACCTGTTTCCGTATGCGTAGCTGTTTCACAGGATATACATCCCAGTACACAGTAGCCGATTATAATCCAAAGTAGACCTTTCATACCCGTTAATAAAAGATTGATGTATTAGCAGTATAGGTAATATTATCTTTATTTGGGGCATTCACCTATTGCCTAAAGATAATGATAAAATTAGATTTGCTGTATAGAACCGGAGCCTAAAATAATGATTAATTCAGTTTGCACAATAGTGTTTTTCGCTTCTCTTTAAAATAGTGAATTATGAATGTACATCTACTATATCAACAAGTTATTCGTTATTTTTTATTGTTTGCTGTAATCTTTATTAAGCAGCCGTATGTCAACGCGCAACAAGTCGGTTGCGCACCACAATTCAACTGGGCATTACCTACAGGTGGTGGTGGACTGGATGATACTTACGGCTACGATCCATTGAACAGGCGAGGAGGTACGACTTCTGGGAAATTTGTATGTACCGATAGGGCTGGGAATATTTATGTTACCGGCGGTTTTAACGGTATACAAGATTTTGATCCCGGTCCGGGAACCACTTTGTTAACTCCTTCAGGTGATAATTTTGGCGTTTATCTTTCAAAGTTTGACTCTGAAGGTAATCATCTGTGGAGCAAATGTATCCTGAGCAACAGCATGAACAATAAGATGAAAAATATAGCGAATGGTTACCCAATTCCTCAGGCTATTATTGTTGATGATTATGGAAGGATCAACATATCCGGTGTGTTTTC
>JBEBWN010000221.1:0-6763 GCA_040392235.1 Taibaiella helva
GGCTTATATTATTTTATGTTGCTGCAAGCTTTACAAACCATTTTACTGGCTTTGCCATGTTTTTGCCTTGCATTTAATTGGGAAATTTATATAGTTACTATATTGAAATTCAATTGGATGTCAGTTAATCAGCAAGCCCTATGTATGGTAGTATCGGTATAACAGTGGAATGTAGTGTAAGCATTGTCTGATAGATCCAGGGCTCGTTCTACAGTTTATTCAAAATAAAAAGGAGTTGTCATAAGACAGCTCCTTTTTATTTTGAATAATAAAAAATCGATTAACCTTTCTTTGCGTAGCGTTTTTTGAATTTCTCAATACGACCAGCCGTATCGATAAACATAGATTTACCGGTATAGAAAGGGTGTGAAGTGTTGGAAATTTCCACCTTAACCAGGGGATATTCTTGTCCGTCTACAGTAATTGTTTCGCGGCTTGCAGCAGTAGAACCCGTAATAAACACCTCGTCGTTAGACATGTCTTTAAAGGCAACGAGCCTGTAGCTCTCCGGATGGATTCCTTTTTTCATTTTAACTGTTTTTAGTGCATGGTTTCTATGCATGCGTTAATATAAGTGTGCAAAGGTAGGTATTTTTTTAATTTGAACAAAAAGGAAATCAAAAACGCAATTATTCTGATCATATCCGCGTTGAAATGGTTGTATATAAAACGGATTGGTATTTACCAGGCTTTTTGCCGATTTAGATTAATATAAACCTTTTTTGCTACGGCAATGAGATGAAAAAGAAAAATTAATCACGAAGCTTTCATATCTTAATTATCTTTGAACATTCAAATTCAAAACAGCCGGATGCAACGCAATTTTTTCCTTTCCCTGATCGTCGTTTTTCTTCTTAGCGCCGGATTGATCTATTTTCTTTCTATGCAAAATCCCGCGCTTGATCTGGTCTTTCTGATCATAGGTGATGCTTTGCTGGCCCTTATTTCGTTAGTCTCTTTTGTCGTGATCAAGAAAGGGATTGACAGCGAAAATGCCAATGCTTTCGTGCGCGCTAAGATGACGGGTACCCTGATCAAATTCTTTCTATGTATCACAATCCTGTTGATTTATATTTTTGTTAATGACCGGCAAGTTCATAAGCCTTCTTTATTTTTGTTTTTAGGGCTTTATGTGGTTTATTCGGCTATTGAAGCAGTGCCGCTGTCGCGTATGGCAAGGGAAAAGTAATTCTGATTTTGTATGGGTAAGCTGGAAGGCCCAATAACCATGTTGGAGCAGTTTCTACCGGAAGGAACATTTAAGAAAATAGTACCCTATTTTGAGCAATACAATATAAATTTGAGCATTACCCACGACCGGGTAACCGTACTGGGCAATTATAGATCGCCGCTTCCCGGTAGTTCTGTACATCGTATCAGTATCAACGGTTCATTAAATCCTTACAGCTTCCTGATTACCCTGCTACACGAACTGGCACATATGCTGGCCTACATACAATACAGGCGTAGCATACAGCCCCATGGCGCTGAATGGAAAGCATTATTTGCCCGGCTTTTACAGATGTATATGTACAAGGGTGTTTTCCCCGCAAATGTAGAAGAGGCTCTTGAAAAATCCCTGGCCAATATAACGGCTTCAACCTGTACCGATCCGGACCTGTACAAAGCGCTTAAAAAGCATGACCGGAGGCGGAAAATGATGCGACTGGTGGAAGACATACCATTAAATGAGCATTTTGCCACACACGATGGCCGGGTTTTCCAAAAGATGGAAAAATTGCGCACCCGTTTCCGGTGCAAAGAGGTCAGTACAGGATATGTTTATCTTTTCCCGGCAATAGCCGAGGTTAAACAGGTATAAACTGTACTGCCGATATCAAATCCCCTTATATTATCTTCTTATTTGGTTTTTTTGTTATGGTTTCCTACCTTTGCCGTCCGAAAAATTGTTCCGACCGTTACCTTAATGGTAATGACCATGTGTTGTAGTTGGAAAATGTAACGGGTTTTTTATTCATAATCAATTTCTTTTTAATGACAACAAACATTCAGAATTACGAGATGATGTTGATCTTCACCCCTGTTTTGGCAGAGGATGAGTTTAAAAATGCTCAGAAGAAGTTCAATAGCTTTATCCGCGAAAATGGAGGTGAAGTAGTGCATGAGAATGCATGGGGCTTACGCTCTTTGGCTTATCCCATTCAGAAAAAGACAACAGGTCTTTATTATGTAGTTGAGTTTAAGGCGCCGACTGATCTTAACGCTAAAATGGAAGTGCAATTGAACCGTGATGAAACGGTAATGCGCCATATGATTACGCACCTTAACAAATTTGCTGTAGCTTACAACGAGCGTAAACGTAATGCTCCGGCTAAAGCTGAAGTGAAAACAGAAGAAACCGCATCTTAAAAACTATTAATTTTTCAAAAATGGCTAGAGCTAACGATATAAAATATCTTACCACTACCAGGGTGGAAAAACGTCAGAAAAAATATTGTCGTTTTAAGAAACTGGGCATCAAATATATTGATTACAAGGATGCTGAGTTCCTGAAAAAATTCCTGAACGAACAAGGTAAAATGTTACCCCGCCGTATTACGGGTACATCGCTTAAATACCAGCGCAAGTTGGGACATGCTGTAAAAAAGGCACGCCAAATGGCTATCCTGCCTTATGTAACTGACCTTTTAAAGTAATTCAATAAAATGGAAGTAATCTTAATAAAAGACGTAGATAATTTAGGCGCTGCTCACGAATTGGTTGAGGTACGCCCAGGGTATGCTCGCAACTACCTTATTCCGCAAAAGTTTGCCATAGAAGCCAGCATCTCCAATAAAAAGGTATTAGAAGAGCGCCGCAAGCAATTGCAAAAGCGTGAAGAGAAGCTGATGGCGGAAATTGCAAAAGTACGCGAGGTATTAAACGCTTCTGCAGTTAAAGTGGGTGCTAAAATCGGTACCAGCGGAAAAATATTCGGTTCTGTTACGCCTATACAATTGGCACGCGTAATTCGCGAGCAAAAAGGGTATGAGATCGACCGCCGCCGCATTAGCATTGTAGGAGAGGTTAAAGAAGCGGGTATGTATAAAGCGCAGATCGACTTTGGTAAAGAAAATATAGTGGACCTGGAGTTCGAAGTAATTCCAGAGTAATCTTACCATAAAGATGACATTAGAAAAAGAGGGACCGTATGGCCCTCTTTTTTAATGTCATACTCGGAAAATTCACTCCTTTCCCGTTCTGCACTGCATTTGTATGATGGTTTATTCCAGTCCACCAAGGCCAACTTCCTGATGGCGGTCAGGAACAACGACATCCAGAAAACCCTTCCGTCTTAACCTCTCACCGAATCTTTGCTGTACGTCATATTCGCCGTGCACCAGGAACAATTTACGCACCTGCTGAGGATCCTGGCAGGCAAGCCATTGGCTCATGTCGTTATAGTCGCCGTGGGCACTCAAACTTTCTATAACAACCACATCGGCACGCACCTGATATTCCTGGCCAAATATACTTACCTCCTTGGCGCCGCTGCGCAAACGGCCACCTAAAGACTGGGGTTCGCAATAGCCTACAATTAAAATTGTGTTGCGGGCATCCTCAATATTATTGGCAATATGATGCTTGATCCGGCCTGCTTCGGCCATGCCTGACGCTGATATGATTACACAAGGTTCTTTCTTGAAGTTAAGCGCTTTAGAAAATTCTACATCTTCGATCAGGGTCAGTCCTCGGAAATCAAAAGGATCTTCATCTCTTTTCATGATCTCCTGTACCTTGCCGTTGTATAGTTCTGGAAATCTTTTCACCACCTCTGTTGTAGCAACCGACATAGGGCTGTCAACGAAATAGTCTAGGCGGGGCAGGCGATTTTCCATTTCCAATTGATTCAGGGCAAACAATAGCTCCTGAGTACGTCCTACACTAAATGCCGGTATGATCAGTTTCCCTTTTTTATGCAGGCAGGTATCATTAATTTGCTGCAACAACTGGTCCGCTGCGGGCAGCGATAATGGATGCAGGCGATCACCATAAGTCGACTCCATAATAATGTAGTCGGCCTGCGGAAATTTTTCCGGCGATTTAAGTATATCATCTCCATACCGGCCTATATCACCACTAAAAGTAAGCGCAACGGTTTTGCCGTTTTCTTTTAGTTTAAGGTGCACGCAGGCACTGCCAATAATATGTCCGGCATCTGTATACATTAATTCGATTTGTTCATCAATCTTGTGCCATTGCCGGAAGTCTAGAATATGGAACAGGGGAAGTACTTTAAGGGCATCGTCCATTGTATATAAAGGCAGGAGCGGGGGCTTACCTTGTTCTGTTCTGACTTTATTGGAAAATTTAATGTCATTCTCCTGGATATTGGCACTGTCCTTCAATAATACTTCTGCCAGGGCTGCGGTGGCCTCTGTACAGTATATTTTGCCACTGTAGCCATCTTTGACCAATTTAGGCAGCAGGCCGATATGGTCGATATGCGCATGAGAAATAATGACATAATTTATTTCAGACGGTTCAAAACCGAACTCGAGGTTAAGCAGGGCCGTTTCCTTACCCATACCCTGAAACATTCCACAGTCAAGAAGTATTTTTTTTCCTGGATGGAGGTGAACGATATGTTTTGACCCGGTAACGGTTCTGGCTGCTCCGTGAAAGGATATTTTCATACTAAGTTTTCGTTTTGCTAAAAGTTAGGTATAAATTTTTGTAAAACGCTTATGTTTGATCAATTGTATAACTATAAACGTCGTAACGCAAATTAAGGCATAAACATCGTATCGTAATCGTATATTTTGCCACTCCGAAGTTCCTATAGCGTGCAGGATAAAATAGTAGATATAATAGCCAGACCGAATGTGATAAGCTGAGATAAAAGCCGGTCCTCGCCGGGAAATAGAATACCCGAAAAACGGGTGAGTATTTGCACACCCGGGAGGTAAATATTCCCTCTGTATTTAATTTTGTATTAATTTTGCCCCCAGTTTTTAAAACGAATCAACATGCAAGAATACGGCCTAAAAAATCCCTCAGCGGACCTCGCTGCTGTGGGGCTAGATGTAGCAATTGCCCATTGGAACCTTCCAGCGGATGCGCTCGCAAAAAAAACGATAGAATTAGGACAAGGGGAATTGAATGATGCCGGGGCGCTGTGTGTCAGTACCGGAAAATTTACTGGTCGTTCACCCAAAGACAAGTTTACCGTCAAAGATGAGATAACAGAAAAATCTGTTGATTGGGGCGATGTCAATATCCCTTTCGCGCCGGATGCATTTGATAGATTGTATGATAAAGTGTGCGCTTACTTTTCCGGTAAAGAGGTTTGGGTTCGTGATGCTTATGCTTGTGCAGATCCCCAATATCGCTTAAATATCCGGGTGATTAATGAAGCGCCCTGGGCGAATTTGTTTTGCAATGATTTGTTTCTTCGTCCTACTGCAGATGAGATCAAAACCCAGGAACCCGACTGGCTTATCTTACAGGCACCCGGATTCCTGGCGGACCCTGAAACTGATGGTACCCGTCAGGGAAATTTTACGATCGTAAACTTTACCCGTCGTATTGTCCTGATCGGAGGGAGCGCTTATACCGGCGAAATGAAAAAAGGCATTTTCGGCGTACTCAACTTTGTATTACCCCACGATCATAGTGTTTTATCTATGCATTGCTCTGCCAATGAGGGAAGCAACGGTGATGTGGCCTTGTTCTTTGGTTTGAGTGGTACCGGTAAAACGACATTGAGTGCTGATCCGGAAAGAGCGTTGATAGGGGATGATGAGCACGGTTGGGCAAAAGGATCTGTATTTAACTTTGAAGGTGGATGCTATGCCAAATGTATCGACTTGAGCGCAGAAAAAGAACCGCAAATCTTTAATGCTATTAAACCGGGCGCATTGCTCGAAAACATAACCTTCCTGGAAGGCACTAATACGGTAAACTATGCTGATGGCAGCATTACGGAGAATACACGTGCTGCTTATCCTATTTATCATATCGATAATGCCAAAGAACCTTCTTTTGGCGGAGACCCTAAAAATATATTCTTCCTTACCTGCGACGCTTTTGGCATTTTGCCGCCAATTTCCAAATTGACAAAGGGCCAGGCAATGTATCATTTCATCAGCGGATATACAGCAAAAGTTGCGGGAACAGAAGTGGGTGTTACAGAGCCTCAAACTACTTTTTCGGCCTGCTTTGGCCGGGTTTTCCTGCCTTTGCATCCTACTCGTTATGCCGAACTTTTGGGCAAGAAACTGGAAGAGTACCCTGATGTAAATGTATGGCTGATCAATACGGGCTGGAGCGGCGGTCCATACGGGGTAGGTAGTCGCATGAGCCTTAAGTATACGCGTGCCATGATTACGGCTGCATTGAAAGGCGAGCTGGACAACGTAGCCTATACGGCGCATAACGTGTTTGGCGTATTACAACCTCAAGCCGTTCCAGGGGTTCCCAGCGAAATACTGGATCCCAGAAGCACCTGGACAGACAAGGAAGCGTATGATAAGAAGGCCAATGAGTTGGCTGGATTGTTTATCAAGAACTTTGAAAAATATGCAGATCGCGCTAATGAAGAAATTCTGGCAGCAGCGCCGAAGGTGTCTGTCGATATTGTCGATTAATACAACATGCAATCATTAAATAGATTAAGGCTATCCCTTTCTGGGATAGCCTTAATCTATTAGGGATACCTTAACCAGTTATAGATGCAGTACACCAGGTGCGGAAAATGCGGAGGGAATATTTTCAGAAAGTTGGTAAGTTTGTTGTTATGCAATCGCTTACTATAAGTTTG